>NZ_JASCQJ010000021.1:0-61634 GCF_033043255.1 Clostridium lamae
TTATAGCTTATCTTTTCTATATATATTTTTTTATTTTTAATATAATTTTTTTCATAATCTAATTTTAACTTGAATAATTCATTTACTGTATATTCAATATCAATTATTTTAAATGTAACTTTTTCTCCTTGAAAAGTACCATTTAAAATATAGTTAGCTAAATCTTCATTACTTTTAATATTGTCTAATAAAGATTTTCCTCCAACTATTTCAATGGCTTTTCTTAACTGCTTAATTTTTTCTTCAATTGTTTTATTGTCTATAGTTAGCATGATTTTCTCCTTAAAATATATAAATTATAATATTTCTTTAATATTATATATCCTAAGGAGTATATTGTCTATTTTTATAAAAGATTAATACAGTTTATATCTAAACCATAAGTTACATCTTTACGCTCTACTATAACTTTGATTTTATTCCTTATTTCCTCGTCTTTCATAACCTTATCTAAAAGTTCTCTGGTTGGATTTATGGCATAAGGTATTCCTACAGATTTAAACATAGTTATATCTCCTGATGTGTCTCCATAAGCATAACTTTTATCTAAATCAATATTATATTTCTTTTGAAATTCATTTATTGCCGATAACTTACTTTCATGATCCCACATTGGAACTACTTCACCACTATATTTATTATATGCATCTAATTTATATATAGTTCCTTTAAAATCATCCATATTATATTTTTTAGACATTTCTCTAACTAATTCACTAGGCGAACCTGAAATTGCAATTACTATATGACCTTGTTCTTTATGCCACTTAATTCTTTCTCTGCTGAAAGTATAAACCCTATCTCCTTTTTGCTCTATTACTTTGTTAGCTATGTAATCTATATGATATTCATTAATTCCTTTTATGGCTTCTGTGTATATATCCACCATCTTAAGTAAATACGTATCATAATCTCCTTGCCTTTTATCCCATTTTAAATATGCAGGCCTTACATCTTTATACCATTTGTTTTCATTTACTAATTCATATTTTATTATCTTTTTAAAAACTTCGGTAATTAATCCTTCTCTATATATTGTTCCATCAATATCAAAAAATGCTGCAATATTTTTCATAAAATCCCCTCCATCTTCTATTTTTATTATCTATTATATAACATTTTAATTAAATTTCCATAATAATTGGTATAATTGTCGGTCTTCTTTTGGTTTTATCATAAATAAATCTTTCAATAGCCTTTTTTATATTAGTTTTAATTATATACCATTCGAGTATTTTTTCATCTAAACAATTTTGTAACTCTTCTGTTGCAATATCCCTAAGTTCATTTATCAATTCTTCCGATTCTTTTACATAAACAAAACCTCTAGTAATTATATCTGGACCTGCTATTATGGCATAACTTTCTTTCTCAATTGTAACTACAATATTAACTAATCCATCCTGAGCTAAATGCTTTCTATCCCTCAATACTAAGGTACCTACATCTCCAACTCCTAATCCATCAACTAGTATAGTACCTGAGTGAACCTTCCCAGAAATCCTAGCCTCATCATTATTAATTTCTAATACTTCTCCTCTTTCTAGTATAAATATATCCTTATTATTCATTCCTAGTTCTACAGCTAAATCCTTATGATGTTTTAAATGTCTATATTCTCCGTGTACAGGCATAAAGTATTTTGGTTTTATTAGTCTATGCATTAATTTAAGTTCTTCTCTATATGCATGCCCAGAGACATGAACTTCTTCTAGATCTTCGTAAATTACTTCTGCACCTTTTTTAAATAATTCATTAATCACTTTTGAAATAAGTTTATCATTACCAGGAATAGGAGAAGCTGATATTACATATAGATCATCATTTTTTATTTTTATTTTCTTATGATTGCCATAAGCTATTCTTGCTAAAGCTGCCATTGGTTCTCCTTGGCTTCCTGTTGTTATAATTGTAATATTTTCATTATTATAATTATTTATTTCATCAATCTCTATAATCATATCATCAGGTATATGTAAATACCCTAATTCTAAAGCAAGTTTTGATATGCTCTCCATACTTCTACCTGAAAACGCTATCCTTCTATTATTTTCTAATGAAGAATTCACTATTTGCTGCATTCTATGAATATTTGAAGCAAAGGTCGCTACTATTACTCTCCCCTTAGCACTTCTAAAAATTCTATGAAATGTATTACCTATAGATTTTTCTGACATTGTATATCCACTTCTTTCTACATTAGTGCTGTCAGCCATAAGTAATAATACTCCCTCTTTGCCTATAGTAGATATTCTATCTAAGTCAATCACTTTATTATCAATTGGTGTTAAATCTATTTTAAAATCTCCAGTATGGAATATAACCCCTATTTCTGTTTTTATTGATAAACAGCATGATTCAGCAATACTATGCGTACTTTGAATAAATTCAACACTTAAAGATTCAAACTCTACTCTTGAGCCAGGATCAACACTAATAAGCTTAGTAGTTCCAATTAAATTATGCTCTTTGAGCTTTGTTTCAATTATTGCTAAAGCTAACTTAGTTCCGTAAATAGGAATATTTATTTGTTTTAAAACATATGGTATTGCTCCAATATGATCTTCATGAGCATGAGTTATAAAAAAACCTTTAACCTTATCTTTATTTTCTATTAAATAAGATATATCAGGTATTATCAAATCTACTCCGTACATTTCCTCATCTGGAAATGCAATTCCACAATCTATTACAATTATTTCTTCTTTCACTTTAATAGCAGTTATATTTTTACCGATTTCTCCAACTCCACCTAATGGTATTATTTTTATAAAACTGTCTTTTTCCATAATGAAACCTCCTCTTCTCTTTAGAATAGTATTTCCAAAAAAGCAGTTTTAAATAAAATTTAATAAAATTTAATCCCTTAGATATGCTCTAAGGGATATAGATTAATTATTATAATATAAGTTCTGACTTTGATATTCTGGATCACATGTAATATCAATTTCTAATCTTCTAAATGTTTGATCATCGCTATTAGATATTATTGTAGTAGAATGTGCTTGACAACCTTTTAAACATGATAGTTTAGTTAAAGCAACCTGTGCTGTTGGATTAGTTGCGGCACATATACTTAAGGCTATTAATATCTCTTCACAATTTAATATAGTATTTTTTATTCCTAATGTATTAATTTTTAAATTTTGTATTGGCTCTAAAATCACAGGTGATATTAAATGAATATCATCTGAAATATTAGCAAGATGTTTTATAGAATTAAGTATTACAGCAGCTGGAGCATCCATAACTTCTGATTCTTTACCAGTAACTATAGTACCATCTTCAAGTTGTAAAGCCACTACTGAATATGCATCATTTTTCTTTAATTCAAGTTTTTTCTTTAATGAATATTCTCTTGCACTTGTTACAACCATTCTATCACTTTCTTTAAGATTCAACTCTTCCATTATCAATTTTGCTCTATTGGCAGTGTCTTTATCTATGTATCCTTTTTTATATTCACAACTTGTTTTAAAATATCTTCTGATAATTTCTTGTTTAGAAGCTTCTCTAACTATGTCATCATTTATGATTCCAAAACCTACTCTGTTTACTCCCATATCTGTTGGGGACTTATAAATTGATTCTTTTCCAGTAATTTTTTCTATTATTCTTTTTAATACAGGAAAACTCTCTATATCTCTATTATAATTTACAGCAACTTCATTATATGCATCGAAATGAAATGAATCTATCATATTAACATCTTTTAAATCCACAGTAGCTGCTTCATATGCAATATTTAGTGGATGTTTTAATGGAACATTCCATACAGGAAAAGTTTCAAATTTTGAATATCCAGCAACATTACCTCTTTTATTTTCATGATATAACTGACTTAAGCAAGTTGCTAATTTTCCACTACCAGGACCTGGCGCCGTAACTACAACTATTGGCTTAGAAGTCTCAATATATGGGTTTTGACCATACCCCTTCTCACTAACAATTGTATCTACATCTGTTGGATAACCAGCTGTAGCTTTATGTTTATAAACTTTTATTCCTCTTCTTTCAAGCTTGTTTATAAAAACTGTAGTAGCTGGTTGTCCATCGTATCTAGTAATTACAACACTATTTACATCTAATTCATAAGATCTAAAATCATCAATTAATCGTAAAACTTCTAAGTCATATGTAATACCAAAATCACCTCTAATTTTATTTCTTTCAATATCACCTGCATAAACACAGATAACAACTTCTACTTTTTCCTTTAATTTCTGAAGCAATTTTATTTTAGCGTTTTCATCAAAGCCTGGTAAAACTCTCTTTGCATGTAAATCAAACATCAATTTACCACCAAATTCTAAGTACAACTTATCATAGTTATTAACTCTCTCTAAAATATATTTAGATTGCTCTTCTAAGTATTTTTTATGATCAAATCCAACTTCCATATTTCAGCCTCTTTTCTTTATACTTTAAGTAAACTATTAAAAAATAATTATACAATAAAATGCTAATACTTTCTATAATAAAATAAAAGCATATGTATACTATTATATACATATGCTTATTGGCAAAATCATTATCATTTTACCGATTATATTACATATAGGTTTTTTAGGTAAAATTATATCATTAGATCTTAGTATATCTAAATATGGATCTATAGATTCTAATACTTTTTCATAATATTCCTCTTGTGATGACTTTCTAAGTAAACTAATACACCTTTCATTATCTTCTTTAATCATCATTACTTTTCCGAATATTTTACATGAACATTGAACAAAGTCAAATGTATTATAGCCATTATTAATAAAATTATTTTCATTTATTGCAAGGACCATAGATGTATCGCCATTTTTTATAACTAAATCAGATGTTCCATTTTTAGTAATTTTATTCCTTAGTCCCTCTAGAAGTCGTGTTATTATACCAAAATCTAATTTTTTAATTTTTTCTTTATCCAAAAAAGTATTTAAAAAATCAATACCGTAGCAATTTATGCTTTCTATTAAGGTCTCTATATATAGAGGAATAGAAATTTCTTGAACACATCCACTTATTTCAATATAATCTCCGACTTTAATATTATGATCTTCTATAGATTTAAAGTCTATAGCATTTATCACACTCTTATTTGAATACATATTTGTTAATAAATCATTATGAAGAGTAAAAACTGTAGTTATTTTCTTTATTTCTTGTTCATTTCTATCAAATTCTCTTCCTTCTAAGCCTAAACTTCTTTCAGAACCATCTTGATAATGTTCCTCACAAGTATTATGTTTACTTTTATAGCCAGAAATTTTATCTTTTTGATTTTTATAATCTAGCCCATTTGAACTTCTATCACTTATTCTAGCATTTCCTCCTACTGTTCTATCTCTAATTCTTCTAAATGTTCTTATATCAATATACCCATTTAAAGCTAATGAGTTTAAATTTTTAATTAATAACTCATCTAAATAAACAAGTAAATCCAACATCATTTTCCTCCTAGGAATACATGCTTTACAAATATTATATTAATATTTCAATATTTTAATAACCAATTATTTATCTTTATTTTTTTTTAAAATATTTTCAAGTTCTTTTAGAAACTCTCTATCACTATCTTGAATTGCTAAAACTCCAGAATTACTTTCCTCTATAATTTTTAGTATTGTTACTTCATCTTCTAATTCCTTTATTTTTTTTCCCATCTCTATTTTATTAATTTTTGATAACTCTATTGAATATACTTCATTTTCACATATTGCACAAGTTCCATATAATTTATTATACGTTATTCTTCCAATGTTTAATTCTTTAATATCTTTTTTTCTTCTTACTATTATTGGTTGAATCTTATTACATCTCTCACAAAAGCATCTATTTTCAAGCATATTTTCACCTCTACCTTATCATAACCTATAGTCTTTTATTTTTCCTTATTTTTATTATACTAATAAAACAAAAGGATGCAAATTAATGCATCCTTTTATTACATTACTACCAACATCCACCTAGTAACAATAACCATAATAATGGAAATCCACAGCCTCCGCCGAATCCACAACCACCAAATCCTCCGCCAAATCCACAACCTCCACAGTTGTTGAATCCACAGCCTCCGCAGTTGTTAAATCCACAGCCTCTGCAGCCACAGTTATTCCTACAGCAGCATCTGTTTCTTTTTGACATGTTAATCAGCTCCTATTCTTTTGTTTAATATATATTATTCTTTATTGTTTCTTTTGGTTCTGTTTATATTTTTATATTTATTGAATACTTATTTACGAGTATATTATTTTAGAATATTTTATTTAATTGTATATATAAAACATTTATGATAAAATATATTATATAAGGAGGTATTTAAATGGATAAAAGAAATAGATTAGTTGCCCCTAGAAACGTTGTTAACACTAAAATGCTTTATAGTTTTTACATACTTAAAGAATTATCTAAAGGTAATACTATATTTGGTAATAAAGTTCTTGAAGAGTTTAAAAATAAATTTTCTTCTACTGCTTTACCTTTTCCTGTTTCCTCAAGTACAATATATGAAACTCTTTATGATCTAGAAGTAAAAGGATATGTTACAAGTAGTTGGACAGGAGATGAATTTTTAAATAAGAGAAGTAAAAAAATCTACTCAATTACTGATAGTGGCATTGAATATTATAAAAATCATATTGCTGATTATATAAATAACTTAAATAAAACTAAAGCTACTTTGGATACTATGATTAATATGTTGAAAAAGTAATTAATTATTAAAATTTAATCATCTTTTCATAGCAACTTAAATATTATATTTTATATATGATTTTCTAAGGAGGAGCTATGGAAAAACAAATTAAAAATGAAAATTCTAAACAAAGCCATTCTTACTTAAACGCTATAGAGAAAAATTTAACTTCTTACTTATTAATAAATCATTGCTTGACTCTTTGTTTTAATGATATTAATTTTAATAATTATACTAAAGTATCGGTTTTTTTAAAAAATATAAAGACTAGAGAAACTCTGAAATGTATTTCTAAAATAGAAAATAATAAATTAATAATAGATTTAAGTTCTTTGAAGCTTTTATGTACAAACTATGAATTTAGTATAATAGCTATTTTAGAAGATAATCACTCTTCTATTGCAATTTACCCCAAATTAAAATCTAAAAATTCAACAGGAAAATTAACCTTAACATCAGATAATTCTAATATTCAATGGTATTTAAGATTTTTAGAAAATGGTAAGTTAAGATTATCTGCTATATATTTATTTTCAAAACTAGATAATAGCACTATTAAAAAAGTTTTAATATAAAAAGGGTACATCATAGATTGTACCCTTTTTAATAATATTTTGAATTTAATTGTTGTAAATAACATTTTTTAGAACAATACACATTCAATTCCTCATCTCTGATATATGAATGCATATCATTTTTTGCTATTGCACTTCCACAAATAATACATTTTAATTCCTGCATTTTATCTATTTTTTCATCTGAATCTTCTTTATTTAGTTTATAAAAAACACTTTTTATACTATACATAAATCTACTTATCATAAATCCACCTATCATAAATAATATTTATATTTATGATATAGTATTTAAATTTATGTTAGTAGCTAGTATAATTTATTAATTTTAGAGATACTAATATAATCGATTATATTGGTACTGTCATCATAAAATAAAGGGAACTTAAGGTTATAATTTCCCCATAAGGTAACTGGATTCTTATAAAAATAAAATGTAATAAAGAATAATTCTCTAGTACATAGTTTTGTCAATAATCTTAAATACTTTTTATTTTTTACCTTATAAAAATAATCATTCTCATTTGTAAAATCTAAAATTTCATCTAGACATACATTATCTTCTAAATCTAAATTACTTTTAATATATTTTATACTTTCGTAATTCAATTTTTCTTTATAAAAATCTACAATTAAATTACCTTCATTAATTTCATAAAACCTTTCAATTGTTCTTATAAATTTATTTTCATCTTCTTCGTCCTCTTCATTAATAGGTGATAATTCAATGTGACTATACTTTTTAAATCCATCTAAGATATTATTAAATTTAATATTAATAATTTTATCAAAGTCAATCTTAGAAATAACTTCTAAATTCATTTTAAATCTCCTTAATAAAAACCATTCCATTTGTTAATTTGAACTCTAACTTCTTTAACAAGATCATTTAAACTTTCAGTTTCAATTTCTTTTAATTCATTCAATGTATTATTTTTAATGATTTGCCTATATTTAACCACTTTACTATGATCAACATTCCAAAGTTCATAAATCCTACCTTTTTCAATATCCATTTTCTCACCTACATGCCTAAATTTAAAAAATAGCTTTCAACTTTCCATCATCATCACTTGATGAAATTCCTACTTTATTTTTAATGATGTCACTATTTTTAAATAAATATGCATTAAAGTAAAAAATATTTTTTATTACATCTCTAGTTATATATATTATCAATATCTCATCTGTTATAATATCTAATGAACTCTTCACTATTTTGTTCAAAAAATCAATCCTATTATAAGAAGAAACTTCTAATATTAATACATATCCAATATGAGGATTTTTCTTTACTTTATGAGTTAAATCATAGATGACTGATAGATCTTTTGTTAAATCTATTTCTCTTACTATATTTATTTTAGTTAATGAAGTACTAACTGTATTAAATTCATACTCTTTCCAATCGATTTCAATACTACCATCATTATTTTTTTTACTTTTCACTAAAAAACCTAATAATTTGCCTATTGTTAGGAAATATTTATTTTCTTTATTTATTATATCTAAATTTTTATCTACGAAATTTAACCCTAAATTGGCATAGTTTCTTATAAATCCATTAAATAATATCATTAAATCTATTTCCATTATACACCCCCCTTTATTATTCTTTGTACTCTTATTCTAACATTAATATGATAATTTTACCACATTTTATATTTAATATTATACTTATTTAAGAGTATAATATTTAAGCGTATTATTGTAAAAATAAAAAGCACCTAGTGTATACTAGATGCTTAATTTTCAATTTCTTATCTTTAATAATTGTTATACTAGTTTACTTGCTGCTTCATAATCTAGGAAGATTTGTGATCCTACGATAGCTCTAATTAATGAAGAAGGAACTTCCACTGATTTCTCACCTCTTATTGTTCTATAAACTATATCAGCTTTTTTTATAGAATTAGCCATCAATACAACTTTTTTCGCCTCTAAAATATGTTTCATACCTAAAGACATTCCAGCTTCAGGTATAATACTCTCTTCGAAATACTTAACACAAACATTCTTAGTAACATCATCTAGCTTAAATATTTGTGAGTATTTATTTATATTAACATTAGGTTCATTAAACCCAATATGTCCATTCATTCCAATACCTAGCAAAATTAGGTCTATCCCTCCATTAATAAATATAAAGTTATCTATTCTTTTGCATTCATTATTTAAATCTCTAGCTTTTCCATCAAAGAAGCATATTTGTTCCGAATTCAAATTAAGTTTGTAATATAAATTGTTATATAATGTTTCTATACAGCTACCTTTGACATTAATATCAAGCCCTACCCATTCATCTAATGAAACAAATCTACATTTACTAAAATCTACTTTTCCATTAGTATAAGCTTGAGCAAGATAATTATATGTTAATAATGGTGTATCACCTCCCGCTAAGCACAATAAACTTTCTGGTTTTTCTTTAACTTGATCTATAATATAATCTGCTACAGCCATAGATAATTTTTTATAATCTTCTAATATATTAACTTTCATAATTTCCTCCCCTCTAAGATAACTATTTACTTTAAATTTATAACCATATAAATAATCTTATTCGCTTTTAACTAGAATTGTTTACTTTTAATAAAAACTATCGAATATCCAAAGTATATTCGATAGTTTTTATTTTGATATTACCTATTTTGATATTACCTATTTTGTAAAACTAGAAGTCTAATCCTAATGAATCGTAAGCACTGTTCTTATCTTTTTCAAGTTTTTCCTTTTCAAATACGCTCTTTTCATACATTTTAAAGAATGGATAATACATTCCAATAGCTACAATTATGATTACTATTGCAAATATTGGTGCTTTCCAATCTAATGTAATTAAGTATTGTGCAATTGGTGTTGGCATACCTCCAACATTAACAACTGGATTTCTTATTATCCCTGCTCTGAATACTCCATAGATAAGACAACTTAATACCGGTGTCCCTAAAACGAATGGAATGAATAAATATGGATTGTATGCAACTGGAAGTCCATAAACTACAGGCTCTGAAATATTAAATACAGCTGGTATAATCCCAGCCTTTCCAGCTGCTCTTAATTGACTTGACTTACTCCTCAATGCCAATATTGCAAGTGCACCTGTTAATCCTGAACCTGTACAAGCCATAAAATATCCCCAGAAATTTTCGGTGAAAACATGTGGTGGAATCATTCCAGCTTGAAAAGCTTCTGCATTTACTCCAAGATAATGTGTCATAAATGGTAAAGTAAATCCTACTAAAATTGCATATCCATTTAGCCCAAAGAACCAGAACAACATTTCTAATAAACATACTAAAAATACACCCCCTACTGTATCTATACCTGATACTGCAGGTGCAAGCATAGTTGTAAAAACTTCAGGTATAATTTGTCCCCCTGATAATGAAATACATATTTGACTTAAAACCATACTTGAGATAATAATTATCAATAATGGTAATATTGCTTCAAAAGTCTTTCCTATCATATCAGGCAATCCTTGAATTCTTAAAGTAATCTTTTTATCTATTAAGAAATTCATTAACTCAACTGAGATGATAGATGCAAATATAGCGATAAATAAACCTCTTGAATCTAAGAATCCAATATCTAAACCATTTTCAGTAACTCTTGTGCAAAGAAGTACTGTAGACATTACACCTGCAACAATTGCGTGCATAGGTTGTAATTTTAATTGTCTAGAATGTGAATAAGAAATAGTTATTGCACAATAAATAGATAAAATACCAAAAGTAAATGTAAAAGGTATATTTAGCATTGGTCTAAAGTTATTGAATGCTTCTGCCACACCAGACCCCTCTGGTAAAAAGTTTCCAATACTACCTACAATCATGCTAATAGATCCTACCATTAATACTGCCATTAAACTAATCATTCCATTTTTAATCGTTGAAATATGTCTTTGTTTCTCAATTTTACTAGCTAAAGGTCCGACATACTTCTCTAGCCAAGCAACAAATTTACTCATAATTTCTCCCCCTTAAATATTTTTCATAAAAACTTAATCATTTATTTATAATAAAGATTTAATTATTACTAATTCTTAATAGTATTGCTGCCTTTAGTATATTTCCTCCATTAACTAAACCATAATCTTGTGAATTAATTATTTCTATTGGCTTTTTGTAAAAATCTGCAATCTCCTTTAGTTCCCTAAACTTATGTCTCATTTGTGGTCCTACTAATATTACGTCATACAAATTTATATATTCTTCTAATTCTCCTGCTGGTCTTGCATCTATCTTAATGTCCTTTCCTTCAAGAGATCTACTATTACTACATATCTCTCTCATCTTTGCAACCATTATTCCTGTCGATGCTCCTAAATTACATACTAATAAAATGTGTAATCTTTCAAAATCAATTGCCATATTAAAACCCCTTCATATTATAATCTTATCTATACATACAAATCATTTCAGTAATTAAAGTCTCTGCTAAAATTACATTCATTAAATGATCCTGAGCATGTATAAATAATAGAGATAATTCAATTTTTTTACCATTTGCTTCACTGGTTAAAAGTTCAGTTTGTACATTATGTGCAACTTTTAAAGCTTCTCTGGCTTCCTTAATACATCTATCTGTCTCTTTAAAATTATTTTCCTTTGCATAATTTAACCCTTCTATTAATAATCCAAAAGCATCTCCTGAACTTGATATAATTTGAAAAGCTACTTGTTCTGTGTTCATACTTCCACCCCTGTAAAATCATATTATAATTATATTTATTTAAATTTTTATTTCCATTCTCCTACATAGCAACTATATATATTTAGTAATTCATCTACAATTTTAGATGCGATATTATAACTATTTATTAAAGGGTGAATCATAAGTGCCTTTATCGCTTTACTTTTGTTCTTTTCTTTAATCGATTCTACTGTAAATCTTTCAAAATTCTTAATAGTGCTAATTAACTGCAACTGCACTTCTGGTATATCTTCTATTTTTCGTGGAACTATCTTTCCTTTTGTTATATCGCAAGTAATTTCAATAGTATCATCATTCTGTAGCTTACTAATAGCACCATTGTTTGGAAGTATAAGCGTCATTGAAACGTTTTCTTTGCCAGTGTAAGCTTTTATAAAATTAAGTGCAATTGAAGAATATCCACCATCATCTTCACTCTTTATGAATTCATCAAAACTAGGAACTACCAACTTTTCTGTTCTCACAGTTCCTGACTCTATTGAAAAGTAAGACATCTCCCTTTCTAATAAGTGAGTTGCATATATTCTAAACACTTCATTTATATTATCTGGATCAACCTTATTTATGTTTTCTGTCATTCTAATATTAATGTCTCTAATTAAATCACCTCTTGTTTTTCCCGTCTTAGCAATTGATCTAATAACCTTATCATTATAATAAAAGAAGTACAAATATTCATTTGGCATCTCGTAATCTAAAATATCTATTAAACTTTTATCAAATAATCTTAACTCAGTATCTGTATAAATTTTTTCATCATTAAACATTAAATCCTTTACAGAAACACCGTTGATTTTAGGATTTCTAAAATATGAAAGATGATTTAATCCATAACAAGTAATATCTAAATATTCACCTTTAGAAGTAAATAAATTTGATAATTGTCTAATAAATGCACTTGGTCCATCACAAATTCCATAAACATTATCGAATCCTTCATTACGAAGTGCTTGTGTAACTAAACCTGAAGGATTAGTAAAATTGAATATTATTGAATTTTCATTGCTATGAAGTTTTATTAAATTACAATACTCAATCAATACTGGTATTGATCTAAGAGCCATTGCGAATCCGCCTACTCCTGTTGTTTCTTGTCCTAAAACACCATATTTTTGAGCTAATTCTTCATCATAGCATCTTCCATCATCTTGTCCAACTCTTAATGTTGTTATTATATAATCAGCATTTTTCACAGCTTCTATAGGGTCTAATGTAATCTTAAAATCAATATCTTCATCTATAGCCTTTGAAATTTTCATAGCTAAGTTACCATACATGCTTAACTTCTTCTCATCGTTATCCATAAATACAATTTCAGTTATACCAAGTTCTTTTGCGCTTTTTGCTAGTGATTTACTTAGAAATGGAGCTCTTACTCCGCCTCCTCCTAACACTGTCAATTTCATAAATTTTCCTCCTTAAATAATCTTTTAATTATCTATGTCAATTTATCAGTTACCTGGAATCTATAAATTGATCTAAGTTTTTTTCAATAATTTTATATATATTTTCAACTTTATTAGATTTAATTAATTCTTCATTAATTTGCCTATTTTTACAAATTACCAATAAGATTTCAATAAATTTCGAAAAAGATTTATGTTCTTTAACTGCTAATGTTATTACTAATTTCACCTTAACATTAAATCTATCTTTAAAATCTACACCTTCTTTTAACGATACAATGCTTATACAATTTTCATTTACCCCATCATCTATACCAGCATGCAATAATATAACTCCTTCATCTATTACCATATAAGGTCCATATTCCTTAATATTGGCTATTATCTTATCTTGATAGCTTTGATTAATATATCCCTTATCTAACAGTAGACTAGTCCCCAATTTTATAGCCTCTTCCCATTTATACATATTATTATCAATTCTTATAAGTTCTTTAGAAAATTTAATTGTTTTACTATTACTAAAATAACTCTGTTCTTTATTCTTAGTATCATTTACAAAAAAATTTAACAAATCATACTGTAATTTATATAGATCAGTTATACTACAATTTTCTTTAATAATATTAATTATCTTATTAATCTTAATTAAATTGCTTTTATTTCTTTGAATTGGAGTTAAATTGAACTTCTCTCTTAGCTGATTAATATCCTCTTCCTCTAAACTAGCATTTATCTTTAAAAACTTTTTAGTATCCACTAAATCAATATCAATAGTACTGACAATAATATCAAATTCCTTTTCTATTTGATAATTAAATTCTCTAAGACTGATAAAATCTACAACTTCAACGTGGAATAGTTTTTTTATGTTAGCTGCTATTAATTTTGATGTTGCTATTCCCTCAACACATATTACTAAAATACTTATACCTAAATCTTTACTTTTAGTAACATTTTCAATTGCTGCAGCAAAATGCATAGATAAATATGAAATCTCATGCTTATTTATTTTTATTAGAAACTCTCTTTCTATAAGCTCACAACTTGCTTTAACATAATTAAATAAATCAGGATAACTCATAACGACATCATTGTATAATGGATTACTTAATATAATATTTTGTTGCATTCTATGTATCATAGGCGATATATGATTATATAGAAATTTTACTAGGTTTATTTTTTCTTCACCAAAGGAGATGCCGATTCCATTTTCTACTTTGCTAATAATTTCATCTATTATATTTCTAATTCTTTCTTTTTCATCTCTATCAACTATTGATTTTAAAGTTAATAAAAATGAACTTAATTTATCTAATTGATTTTTATCAAAATGAATTCCATATTCCTTTTCTATTGATTTTAAAATTTTACAACTGATATCCTTTTCACAAAAATTATCATCTATAGAACTATCATCTAATGAAAATTCTTCACTGTTTTTATCTTTATTTATTAACTTGTATAAGTAAACAGTTAACCTTAAATATGATAGATCATCAAAATCACAATACAAATTTTGTTCAATACTTCTTATTTTCTCTGCAATAAACTTTAGTTTCAATTTATCAAAAACGTTATTAAAATATAAGTGCCCTAATTTTACATCTGAATCACCATTTCTAATAAATTTATAAAACTCCAACAAATTTACAGATATTTGAAAAAGATGTGCAAAATCTAATGTTGTCTTACTTATGTCTTGCTTAATCCTTACACCTAATTTGTGTCTCTTTGAAATTTGATAATTTGAATTGTTCATTATCTCTTCAATAATATTTAAAATTGTTGTTTTAGATACATATAAGATATCTTCAAAGTAACTAATTGAGACATAGTCATTCTCTATAAGTAATTTTAATAGGATAAAATTTTTAATATCACTTTTGCTATAAACAAATTTAAATGGCGTTTCATTAGAAATATACCCTTCAATATACTTTATAGTTTTTTTATCATCAGGGAGCCTTACACCTAAATTATATTGTTTCTCCAAATACGCCAACTTATTTTCTTCTAAAAATTCATCAATTTTACTAAGGGAATATCTAACATTTCTTTCTGTTGTATTCTTCATTTCAGCTAATGTAGTAATTTTAATGTAATCATTATTTTTTATAAGCGTTTCTAGAATTGATAAGCATCTTTTATTTAATACCATTCAATTCACTCCTTTATCAAATTATATCAACATTTTTTGTAATTAAATTTTAGTTTTGTAATTATTTTGAAATTTTAAACGGTAATTTTTTTATTTTTATTTATTATTGTAAATACTTTTTCCTATTCTTAAATTAATACACCAGACCATATATTAAATGTATAGTTATATATCAAATAAATAAACCTCCTAAAATTTAAACGAAATTTCAAGAGGTTTGTTTCTATTGTCTTTTTTATATTTGATTTAGATAAAATGCATTTATTATTAAAACTGATACTAAAAACTTTACATAAAATCACTTTATAATCAAGAAATATACAAAGTAATTTAATTATATTCCTATAGTTGTTTAGATAGATTGGTTATATAATCTAAACTAATTTTAAAACTATTCAATATTCCTATTTGTGATCTATCTTGTTCAATACAATAATATTCAATTCCATTTTCATTTCCCCATCTTAAAATACTCAAAAAATCAATATCTCCATTTCCAATTTCTTTAAGATTATTATCCATATCATTAGGATTAAATCCATTCTTATAATCCTTCAAATGTATTATTGGCATTCTTCCTGAGTATTTTTTTATATATTCTACAGGATTATGGCCAGCAACTGAAAGCCAGTAGGTATCTGCTTCAGGATAAATGCTTATTCCATATTCAGGATCTGTTATATAGTCCATTACATATCGTCCGTCTATTGAATTATTAAAATCATATTCGGGATTGTGCAAGCCTATCCTAAATCCAAGACTACTAAGTTTTTTTGCTGCTTCTAATAATACGTTTTTTGTTAACTTATAACCATCTATATTTTGATATTCATCCTCAATATACTTGCAATAAATATCCTTACATCCGAATAAGTATGCCTCTTCTACTATTCCATCTAAATCATTTAAAAATCTATCATGTTTTATATGCATTCCTGCAACTTCCATTTTATATTTATTTAGGATTCTTTTAACTTCTAATGGTTCATTTCCTCTCATCCCATCTAATTGAACTGCATTAAAACCCATGATATTTAATTCTTTTATTGTCCCTTCACAATCTTTTGCAAATTCTTCTCTTACTGAATATAATTGAGCTGCGAACTTAAAATCCATCACTTCTCCCCCTAGATTACTATTTTATTAAATCTAACCATTCAATTGTATCTTCGTCTAATGATATACTCTCACCTCTATAAGATGATATTAATTCATTAATATTTTCACTTCCAATTACAGCTGCAGTATCAAATTTTTGATTTAATACATATGCTAGAGCTACCTGTATTGTGCCTACTCCAAGTTTTTTAGCTAACTGCTCTGCTCTAGAATATCTCTCCCAATTATCATCACAATAATATACAGCTACCATTTCTTCATTATCTGGGTTTTCTGGACTAAATCTTCCACTAAAAAATCCCCCTGCCTGTGAAGACCAAGATATTAATGGCATATTATTCTTTTTATGCCATTCAATAATTTTATTATCTGCTGATACACAATTTTCCCATCTAGGTATTTTACACTTAGCTAAACTTAAATTTGGACTAGTAAAGGTAAATTTAGTTAATCCGTTTTGTTCTGCATATAAATTAGCTTCTTCTATTCTATCTATTTCCCAATTAGATGCTCCTATAGCGTATATCTTGCCAGCCTTAATATGCTTATCCAATTCTTCCATAATTTTACCTACTGGAACTGTTCTATCATCTCTGTGCAAAGCAAACAAATCAATATAGTTGGTATTTAGCATTTCTAAGCTTTTATTTATATCCTCAGAAATACATTCCGGCTTTACTCTTGATATATTAGGAAATTCTCTAACAGGATGACCTCCTTTGGTAAATATAACTACCTTGTCCCTATTATTTTTTTCTTTAATCCATTTTCCTAAATCTTTTTCACTATCCCTATAATGTCTTGCTGTATCAAAGGTTGTACCTCCTAATTCAACAAATTTTTCTAAAATTTCTATTGAACTATTAGTATCGTGAATTTTAAACAAGCTTCCTAAGCCTAATATTAACCTAGACACTTGTATATCAATATCTACTCCATCCTTTTTCCCTTTAACCATTATGTTTTTCATAATTATTATCCTCCCAATTTCAAAGATACACTTTTTTATAATTCTAGATTTATAGTACTTTTTAATTAAAAAAATCTATTTATAGTGATCTTTTTTTATTATCCTTAACCCTAGATGAACTTATATAAATAAAATTATCAAGCTTTCTTAATAATGATAAAGTTATTACTACAATTATTGCTGCTGTGATTGCTAAACCATATAAACCTTGTCCTACAGCTAGTCCTAGACATGCTACTATCCATAATGATGCTGCTGTTGTTAACCCTTTTATTGAACCTTTTTCTCTTAAAATAGTACCAGCTCCTAAAAAACCAACTCCACTAATCACTTGAGCTCCTAATCTACTTGAGTCTACTGTAATAACATTTGCATAAATAGGGTTTTCTGCTAATAATAAATACTTATCTAAATTATATTCGCTTATTAAAGTTACTACTGCTGCTCCCAAACAGACCAGGATATGAGTCCTAAGTCCTGCGTGGCTATTTTTATATTCTCTTTCATATCCAACTAAGCCACCAACAAATGCAGCTATTAGTAATCTTTCTATAAAAATTATCTCCTCCAATTCTTTCCTCCAATTACTTGAAATTCAGTTTAAATCTACTTATAATATCCTCTTCATACCACATTTTAAAATTTGTTCCCCATAAATTATTATATAAATTTGTGTGAATTCCATTATTTATATTTGAAAAGTTTTGTTCAAAGCTATATAACCTCATCTCTCCGATGCTAGTTAATGGTGAGTCTAATGGAACAATCTCTATTGTATTATTATTATCTATTGTTATCACTTTATTTACACAATGGTAATTTCTATTTCCATATTTAACAACATCCTTAAAGTTAATATCTTCGTTCATCTTTCTTAGTATAATTTCACTTAAACTACTGTTTATATAATTAGAAACCCATAATCCCTCTGGAATTCTACTAGCATCCTTATTCTTAAAATAAGTTACTATTTCTATATCATTATCATTAAATTTATATTCTATAAAACATTCTCTTGGACATCCATATATATTACATTCTTCTTTATTAAATATCATATGAGTTAAAATGCTTGTCTTATATATATATATATTAGCTAACCTTGGATAAAAATATTGATTATCTTCTTTTATTTGACTTCTTTCTATCCCAACCTTAAAATTATCTGGCATTGCCCATAATTCATTTTTCTCCCAATTAACAAAGTACGTTCTTTTCCACTCATTTAAGTGCCTTAATCCGAAAACTTCATATGTTACCTTGCCTATTAACAAATCTAAAGAACCCTTATTGACATTAATAGATCCATTATCATTAACTTTAATATTGTAATCATTAATTCGGAAATACTTATTTAAAACTAAATTTTCTTCATTTAACAAATCAAATTTAAATGTCATTTTATTCAAAACTGCTAACGCTTCTGATTTTAGCTCTTTATTTAACAGCAGCATTGCTTTGTTTATATAATTCCTTTGCTCATTATGAGATTCATTGAAATATTCATAACTTCTTTCATTCCAAGGTAAACTATTTTTTTCTTTTAAATATCCTCTTTTAGCAAATTCTTCATACTTCTTATATTCCTTAGGTATATATTCCTCTTTCAATATATTTTCTTTTCGAGCTTTATTAAATGCTTCCTTATCCCAATTTATATAATCAGTTAAATATTTTTTTGCATCCAATCCCCAAGTATGCTCAGGTATCATTAATAATTCTTTTAATATAGAATCTTTTTCAATTTTTGATATTCTATTTTCTTTATCCCACTTATTTAATAATCTAAGCAATTCTAAAAATGTAGATACTTTTTTCGGATCTGATGCTACTCCATGTATCCATGTATCTCCTATTTCTTCGGTAATGACTGGTAATTTATCTTTTATCTCTAACAATTTTTGAGCAAAAATATCTAAAGTTGATGCCTGAATTTCTGCATTAGGATATTGTTCTCTTAAATTTTGAATATTCTCTAATACTGTATCTTTATCTGGTGGTCCTAAATTATCACTTGTGTGTGCAAGGACTAGCATTTCATCAAAATCTTCAATCACTTTGGAATTTCCATATCCTTGACAGTAATTAACTATTATTTCATTACCTTTGCTGTCTTTCCATATAAAAGTTTCTGGTACATCTGGCATATGAGCAACATCATTAACTCCAATATGCAAATACTTTATTCCATTTTTACATAAAGGTTCTATTATTCCTCTTGTATGCCCAGGCACATCTGTCATCTTTGCAGCTATAGTAACTTTCTTAAATTCTTCATCTAATTTTTTAGATATTTCAATTCCTCGTTGAAACAGATCATATGTCATTATTTCACTATGTGTAGTAAATGGTAGTCCATGCCAAGTAATATATCCATCTTCTATTGCTTTAACTAGCTTTTCTTTTTCTTCTCCTTTTTTTTCTAACAGATATCTATCAATTAACCATGATCCTACAGTCCAAATAAATAATTTTTTTTCTTTTGTGTTTATAGAGTTTGCTAGCTCAACTGCTTTAGGAATAAAGTCATTTAAATAATTTTCAACTATTTTATAACTCATATCTGTAAATCCAATATCTAAATGAGTTTTATATACTATGTGAATCTTTTTTATTTCTTTCAAATTATCACCTACTTATATATATTGGATTAGTTAGTGAGACTAGTATTAATTCATTACCTAATAATAATCTCCATATTTCAACTCTATAGAAATCAGATGCTTTATCATCAATCAAGATAACCTTTTTCTTTTCCTTGTTAATTTCTACAACTTTATATTCACCATCTTGATTTATTACTTTTATTACATCACCTTGTTTTAAATTCTCAACTTCTATTTTTATAGTATCAAACTCATTTTCACTAATAATATCCCCCATGATTTTATCTTTTGCCTTCATACTGATCATAGGCCCATTAACAGTATAAGTTATAAATGAATTTCCATTTTTAATTGCCTCAAGTATATCACTTATGCCTTTACTCTTAGGATATATACAGGTTGAAGGACTTCCTGTAAATCTAAACAATTCATTTTTATGGCTATCACTTCCTCCAACTATAGGAATTTTTTCACCTTTAACCAACATATTATGCCACCAAGTTATTGCTCTCATTTCTGACTCTTTCATAGGTCCATTCCATACTTCAATACCATCAAAAGGAACATCAAATCCCCATTCCCATGGACAATAATTACAGAAAGGATGATTTAAAAATATAATTGCTCCATTTTCTGATGCTTCTTCTAATACTTTAATAGTTCCATCAATATTATTTGTAACATAATTACTTATAGGTTCTTTTACACCTATGAAATTACAATGTCCTTTATAGTGAGTCCATTCCATACCTGGTATTGCAATAATTCCATATTTATTATTTAATTCATTATTTTGAGAAATAGTATTATGATCTGTTAAACAAATAAAATCTAATCCATTTAATTTTGCATTCATCAATACTTCATCAACAGTATATTTGCCATCTGAATTATTGGAATGATTGTGTAAATCACCTTTCATTAATACTCTTTCTTTAAATGTATAAATCACTTCAATATCAACTTTACACCCAGAATCCTCAACTTTATATGCTCCTAAAATGATATTCCAATTCCCTTGCATTATTTTACCTTTTAAATAACCAGGTGTAGCACTATTTTCGTTAATCTTAAATTCACTTCTTTCTGATCCAGAACTTCCTCTACATACATTAAGAGGATCTATTACAGATAAATCAATAATATTAATCTCCTCTTCAAAAAAGTTTCCGTTATCATCACTATATCTTTTCCATCTTTCATATTTGTATCTTACTTCTATTTCAAAAACATCTTTAGGTACATTAACTGGAATTGACAAGTATATCTTTTCCTCATCTTTAGTTATTAATCTTTGTAACTTTATAATTTCTTGTTTCATATCATCACCCTTTCGAAGCACCTAATGTCATACCTGAAACTAGGAATTTTTGCGCAAAAATATACATTACTATTAAAGGAACTACTGAAATCACAATTGCTGCCATTACAGCATTAGGCCCAATATATTCTGTTCCAGATTGTGATGCTGTATTAAATACCAATGATTTTAATACCATTGGCAAAGTATATTTCCCTTGATCAGTTATAATCGTTACAGGAATCATTAAACTATTCCATTTGTTTACGAATTCCATAAAAGTAATTGTTGCTAGACCTGGAATAGCCAACGGAATATAAATTTTTCTAAATATTTTGAATTCACTAGCGTTATCTAACCTTGCAGATTCTGCTAATGATGAAGGTACTGATAAAAAATAGTTTCTCATTAAAAGAATACTAAATCCAGATACTAATCCATTTATTATTAGACCTGAATATGTATTTAATAAACCTAGTTGTTTATTTAATGAATACACTGAAATAAGAGTTAAATCTCCTGGAATCATCATGGTAATCATAATGATAGATGTCATAATCTTTTTAAAAGGTAGATCTTTTTGAATTAAAACATATCCTGCCATCGATGATAATATTACTTGTATTGCAGTTCCAATTAAGGAAACAAATAATGAATTCAAGAAGGGTCTCCACAGATTAGCTCTTGACCATATATCAATAAAACCATCTATTGTAAATTTATCAGGCAATAATCTTATTCCTGGTTCCATAGATCCAAGCTTTGTAGAAAATGATACCGCCACTACATTTATCATTGGTAAAATCATAGTTATAAATAATACAAATAGCATCACATAATTTAAGCTTTTTTGAATGCCTGTTAATTCATTTCTATTTCTATTTTTTTTTCTTAATATCATTAACTTCCTCTCCTTTAGTAATTATCATCATATTTTATAACTTTTCTAACTATAGCAGTAATTATAAATGTAGAAATAAGCACTATAGTTGCAGCTGCTGTTGCTTTACCAACTTTGAATTGTAATATTCCTTCTTCGTAAATATATAATAGTAATGTCCTAACTTTGTCCATTATCGTTGGATTACCCATAACAAATATTTGGTCAAAGTTTCTTAATAGTCCCATTGTTCCTAAGACAATAATTACCTTCATTGTTGGAATTATTTGAGGAATTATAATACTTTTTATCTGTTTAAATCTAGTAGCTCCATCAATTTGTGCTGCTTCAAATATTGATGGGTTTATTGTAACTATACTAGCTAATAATAAGACTGCATAATATCCAATATTTTTCCAAACCGATGTAAGGATCATTATTGATTGTGAATTTTTAAGTTCAGATAAAAAATGAGTTGCTTCTATATTAAATATCGAAAGTATTCCATTTAGCATTCCATTATAAGAAAGGATAAATACCCATAATCCCCCAACTACTGTCCATGAGAATAAATAAGGCAAATATGTTACTGTTTGCATTGTTGTTTTAATTTTTTTGTTTCTAATTTCGTTTATACTTATTGATAATACTACTGCACAAACAAAAGTAGCTAATAAAGTACCTACTCCAATAATAATTGAATTATTAAATGCTTGACCAAACCTATAATCACTTAATACTTCTTTGTAATTTGATAACCCAGAAAATTCTGCTGTTCCTATTAACTTATTTTTCTGGAAGCTTTGTATTAATCCCAATATAAGAGGATAATAAGAAAAAACACTAAAATATAATATTATAGGGGCCATCATTATATATATTGCTTTATGTTTTTTTATTTGTTTCCATAGTGTTTTATTTTTATTTTTATTTTTTTTCAAATTAATCTCTAACACAAACTAACCTTCTCTCTATTTAATTAAAGAAGGCTAAAAGCCTTCTTTAATTAATATTTATTCTAATTACTTATTACTCCAGCTGTTTTTAATTCCTCTCTCATCGCTTTTAAGCCTGTTTCTGCATCAACACTACCTTTAATAATCTGAACCCCATGCTTTGATACTATTTCTTCATACTTAGCCTTTAAAGGACTTGACATTTCTGATGTTGCATATTTTAAATAATTCATAGCATCTTCAAATCCTGGATTCCATCCAATTGGATGAACAAATTCATTATTTATTGGTACTGGTGCTCCATGGTCTTTGCCATGCTTTTCACCATCTGCAGTCAATACATATTTATCACCTTCTACAGTATAATCATTACCTTCTATACCGACTGAAAGTAATATTGATCCTTCTTCTGAAGCAAAGTACTCTAATACTTTTATAGCTCCTTCTACATTCTCTGAATTACTTGGTACTCCCCATAAAGATGCTTCTCCTCTGGTTAACATAAATTCTCCATCACTTTTCTTAGTACCTGCTAATGGTGTTGCCTTAAAATCATTTGGATAACTTTCAGCTGCATTTACGTTATACAAGCCTGTCCATGCTGCCCAATCGACTATAACTCCAGTTTTACCAGTTTGGAACTTATTTCTTAGCTCCTTTGTTGTATCAGTTACTGAATCTGGATCTAATAATCCCTCTGAATATAATTTATTGAACCATTCCCAAACAGGAATTGCTTCATCTGATGCCCATGGAACAGTATTATTTTCTCCATCTTTTACTATTCCTCCTTTTAATCCAAGTGATGCAAACCATGGTTGTAAATCATACATTTTTACAAAGGAGGCATTAATAGGATAGAAAGATGGGTCTGTATTATTTTCTTTCATTTTCTTAAATACTTCATAATAACCTTCTAATGTTGGCTTTATTTCATTTACTTTAATTCCAGCTTTTTCAGCCATGACTTCATTTATGTTAACATTTCTATGAACTTCTTTTTTGTTAAATCCTGAATAAATTTTCCCATCCATTCTAATAAGATCCCACTCTGATTTTGGTATAATGCTCTCATTCCCCAATATTTCTGATTCTTCAACATATTTAGTTATATCTGTTAATGCTTCTTGTTCAACAAGATTTGCTAATTGACTTTGACCAATATATATAAGATCATACTTTTCACCTGATTGTAACTTCTGCATTAACACATTATCATAGTCTGAAGCTGGCTTTTCCATTGTTATTTGTAATCCAGTCCCTTTTTCTAAAGCTTCTTCAAATAGTTTCATTTCAGCTTCATCTTTTCCTCCAGTTACTGCAGTTAATATTCTTACTTCCTTATCTACCTTACCATTTGTATCCTCTGACTTTCCACACCCAGCAAAAACAGAAATCGTTATCATGGCAATTGCAATGATTGAAATTAATCTTCTTTTTTTCATAATATCCTCCCTAATTATTTATTTTAAAATAGTATCATTTTACTATTTATTTAACTATAATCTCATTCCACTTTCTCTATCAAATAAGTGCAACATTCTTTCATCAAATTTTATTTTATAATTTATCCCATCGTTCATTTTGTATTGATTATTTACTTTTGCAATTAACTCTTGTCCATCAAGTGTAAAATATAATATATTTTCACTTCCTAAGAATTCTACTAAATCACAATAAATTTCAATATCTTGACTTCCTTCTTCATTTACCTTTATATGCTCTGGTCTAATACCTAAAATAATCTCTTTTCCAATATAGTTATTTATTCCATTAGTAAATTCTACAGGAATAGATATTTCAATATCAGCTATCTTTAATTTATTTTCTGATTCTACCTTAGCATTAAATAAGTTCATTGGTGGAGTTCCTATAAAACTTGCTACAAATACATTTAATGGTTGATTATATATTATTTCTGGATCTGCAATTTGTTGTATCTCTCCTTTATTCATAACGACTATTTTATCTCCTAATGTCATAGCTTCAACTTGATCATGTGTAACATAAATCATAGTTGCATTTAAAGTTTTATGTAATCTAGAAATTTGTTTTCTTGTTTGTCCTCTTAGCTTTGCATCAAGATTTGATAAAGGTTCATCTAATAGGAATATTTTAGGTTCTCTTACAAGTGCTCTCCCTAATGCTACACGTTGTCTTTGGCCTCCTGATAATGCTTTAGGTAATCTTTCTAATAAATTACTTAACTCTAAAATTTCAGCTGCATTTTCCACTCTTTCTTTAATTATTTTTTTGTCTACTTTTCTATTTTCTAATCCAAATGACAGGTTATTTTTAACCTTCATATGTGAATATAATGCATAATCTTGAAAAACCATTGCAATATCTCTATCTTGAGGTGCTAGATCATTTATAACCTTACCGTCTATCTTGATTGTTCCACTTGATATTTCCTCTAAACCTGCAAGCATTCTTAAAGTAGTAGATTTCCCACAGCCTGATGGCCCAACCAAAACAACTAATTCTCCCTTTTCAACTGATATATTACAATTATTTACTGCAGTTATCCCACCTTTTTCTGAATCCTCATATATTTTAAAAACCTCATTAAATTCTAAATATGCCAATTTTTAAAATCCTCCTTAATTTAAATATTCCTTTTATCTATTAAGTAATTTCCTTTTTAATAGAAAATTATATACCGCCCCTATTTTTCCCGCATTATTATTAAACTTACAAACTTGTATTTTAATTAAATCAATATATTCATATGGTACAATTAATTTTATCTCTTCATTCAAATCATCTAGTAACTTGTTTTGAATACTAATTCCTCCACCTATTAATATCTTCTCTGGTCCAAGAATGAAAAATAAGTTTCTTATACCAACAGCCAAGTATCTTAACCATTTTTTGTAAATATTTATTATTTTTTCATTATTTTCATTTATCATATTAAATATATCTTGTCCATTTATTTTATCATTAGGAATATTTAATTCTTTTGATACCATTACAATCAATTCTCTAGTAGATGCTAAATTGCCATAATCTTTTGTATTAAAAGCATTAAATGGATCATCTATTATCATAAATCCAAACTCACCTGATATATTATTTCCTCCTTTGTATAATTCACCATTAATAACAATAGCCCCACCTATAGCAGTTCCTATTGTAATACAAATAAAATTTTTAGAATCTATTCCGTTGCCAATCCATTTTTCAGCCAAGGCCACACAATTAGCATCATTTTCAATTTCTACATTTTTTTTAGTTCTTTTTTCTATTTCTTCTTTTATTCGCAAGCCCTGTAAGGAAGGAATATTTCCTGCATTAGTTAGAATTCCTGTTATTTCATCTATACTTCCTGGTAAACTTATTCCTACACCTAATATCTCACCAGAATTTATAATTATATCATTAAGTAGTTTCAGCATCTTTTCTTTATTTTGAGATTCTGTATCTATTATATTACTACTTATTTCTCTACCTAAAACATCATAAATTCCATACTTTATCTTTGTACCACCTATATCTATTCCTAGAATCCTCTGCATATTTTCTTTTCCTCCATAAAAAAATAATTCTCCACTAGCCTTAATCAATCTAAATAAAATATTTTTATCTTGTAACTGAAAACTTATTATATATTAATCCAATTATAATCTACCATTATTTTACAATATAAATTTAAGAATTTAAACGTATTCATCTAATTTGGGCACATGTTTCAAAATATGAAACATATTTCATTTTATTAATTGTTTTCTGTATATTTTTTATGATATTCAGCTATTATTTCTTCAAAAGCAATTAGGCAATAAGCAAAAAAACTGTTTGATTTAAAATTTTCTTTATCTAATGGATTATTATCGTTCACATGAATCATAATATCTGATATGTTCGCTAAAGAACTTGAATCATTTCCAGTAAAAGCTATAACCTTAATTCCACTATTTTTACATTTAATTGCGTTTTTTAACCCATACCTGGATTCACCTGATTTAGAAATAATAATAATTGCATTCATTTCTTCTTTATAATTTCTAATAATTGTTTCTACTTCTATCCAATGATGCATTAAACACATAGTTCCTATTGTTGTTAATTTAGTATAAAAATATTTTGCTATAATACTGGAATATCCCTCTCCACTAATAAATATTTTTTTATTTTTTAATATCTCAATTAGCTCTTGTAATTCTTCTTGACTGTAACTAAAAATATCTTCAGTGTTAAAAGACCTATTCATTTTTATTCTATTGGAATTATTATTAACAATCCTGATTTTAAAATCATATACCATTTCACTGAAACCTTTATAACCTAGTTTTTTTGCTAATCTCATAACTGCTGATGAAGAAGTAAAATTTTTTGTTGCAATTCCTCTAACCCCTATTTTTATTGCTTCATCTATATTTTTTAATACATACGAAAGAATTGCCTTTTCAACATCTGAAAGTGATCTATCTTCAAAAATATTATCGACATCCATTTTATATCCACCTTTACAATATATTTCTTACTATATATTTCATTTTATATTGATTTGTTTTTTTTGTAAATTATAGAGCTTTATATCAATTTTAATTTTAAACCCACTCATTTTCCACTATCTTAACAACAGTATGCGTACTTATTCCCTTATTGGATAATATTAAAGGTTTCATTATATTTTAGTAATGTATTATATAAAAGACTATACCAAAATAAATTTGATATAGCCTCTTAATATTATTCTAATGATTTAGAAATTACTTAATTTAAATCTTCTGTCATTCTAATATTAATGTCTCTAATTAAATCTCCCCTTATTTTCCTGTCTCAGCAATTGATTTTATAATCCTATAATTATAATAGAAAAAATATAAATATTCATTTGGCATTTCGTAATCTAAAATATCTATTAACCCTCTATCATATAATCTTAATTCAGGATCTGTTATATAGTTCATTAAATAACGTCCCTCTATTGTATTATTAAAATCATATTCTGTATTGTGTAGTCCTACCATAAATCCAAGATTACTAAGTTTTTTTCCTGCTTCTAATAATATCTTATATACTGCTATTTATTTAAAAGTATAGTTTTATTGTTAAAATATTATATGGATAAATTACTAGCTTGGATGTGTCTTGTACTTCTTCAATAGCATTTACAACTTCCCATCTTTTAAATTTACTAAAATCATATTCTTTTAATATTAACTCTTCATTACTACAATTTTTCATTCTTAATAATATAGCATTATCTTTTAGTGATGGTGATATGGCACTTATACATATCTTTTCATCAAGTTCCAGTAAGATGTACTCTCTCTGTAAATCTAACTTCTCTCTAGAATTTTGTATCTTATTATCTAACCTATTTATAAATTTATTTAAACTTTGTAATTGATAAAATATATTCTGTGAATTAAGTTTTTCATATCTTTTTTCAACTTTATTTTCATTAAAGCTTTCATCTAAAAATGATATTGAAAACTCAAATTCATTTTCACCTAATTGTTCGGCATTATGCGTAGCTATCATTATATGACCTTGTTTTGTAGTATCTCCAGATGCTCTTCCAGGTCTATATACTAAATTATCTTTTCCTAATTGACCTGTAGTAGATAACAATGTTAAATATATTCTCTGTCCTATAACTTGGTATTCCTTTATCCCTTTTGAATATATACTTAATGTATTTTTATCATCAGTAATTGTTACGGTTCCCTCGAAGACCTCAATATCTACTGGTACTTCATGGTAGCTTGTATTAGTCTCTATAATTTTATTATTTAATATTGGCCTTTTTATATAGCCAAAAGGTATAGATGCAATAGATTCATTAGATAAAATATTTGATTTTATACATATTCTTAATCTATGGCTAAATATATTATTATCAACGATTATTCTACAATCAATTAATTCACTTTCTTTTAATAACGATATTGTTAGCTTTATATTTAATTTCTCTAATTCACTTCTACCTAATCTTGATTGAAAATCTTTTGGAAGTAAAATACTTCCACTTAACTCTAAGATTTCAATATTCTTTGCAACCTTTCTATATCCTTCAACTATTCTAAAATTTATATTTGAGTCTCCTCTAAGTGGAGAAAAGTCATATGTGTCTCCATCATTTCCACAGTTCTCAAAAGTAATGAAATCTTCTATTATTTTACCAAATCTAGTCTCTATACATAATTTCTTATCTTTCACAAATATTTTGTAGTTTTTATTTTTAATTTGCAGAGCATCATCATCTTTAAATATAACTGCTTTACTATCCATTAAACTTAATACTTTATATCCCATAGCAGGTAATTCAATTTTAATTAAAGCAGTAATTTTATAATATGCATCCTCATTTATAAAGTAATTCCCTTCTGTACCTTCGATTAATATATTTTCTCTTTCTTCATATTTATAAATATCTAATATAGTGTACTCTTCAGCCTCTGATATGACCTTATCAGTAGTACTACTTAAAAATTCAACAACTTTATAACCATTATATTTGTATGGTAATGTATTAAATACTAAAATTTCATCTTCACTTAATTTTAACCCTTCAGCAATTCTTCTTTTTACAATATTTTCTACTCCATCTGCAATTTCATTTGCTTGTTTCATACGATATAACACATCATTTGCTACATCATCTGTTATACATCCAGCTATACTATCATGAGCCTGTCCCTCCATTAATTTCTTCCAAGCCATTATAATTAAATTTTTACTTATTTTTATTCCTAAGCTTTTAGATATAGCATATAGTGGCTCAACTCTTTTTAAGAGTTTTTGCTCCATATCAAAGTTTGCTTTTTTTATATCATATCTAATTGATCCAATAGTCTTATGAACTCTAGCCATTTTAGGTTCTCTAAATTCACCTTCATATTTATTTAACTTCTCGCTATTTCTTCTCATATAGTCTATAAAATTTGAATAAGTACTTTGAATATATTCATCCCCACTAATTTTATTTATCTCTTCTATCTTATTTTTTATATCAAAAGTAATTTCTACTTGATCATTCCCTATAGGAATTAAAATTTCATCTAGGCTAGTTATTGACTTTATTTTCTCAGCTAACTTAAAAAGCTTGTTCTGTAAAAATTCTTTATTTGTTAATAGTCTAGGAATACTTCCATACCCATCAATTAAATTTGCTGCATAAACCTCTTCTTTCCCTAAGCCCTTCCATATAAAATATGGAGACTTTATATGCTTTTCTAAATTCATTCCTCTCCAAAAAATTATGTTATCTATATTGCAATTTCTAAGTATAGTTGGCATTTGTGCATTAAAACCAAAGGTATCTGGTAAATAACCAACCTCCATATGCTTACCAAATTTATTTGCATAATGAATTCCTATGCTTAAATTTCTTAATATAGATTCACCACAAACCAATTGTGTATCTGTTTGTGTGTACCATGGTCCAATAAACAGTCTTTCTTCTTCCACCAATTTAATTATTTGCGGCAATCTTTCTTGTCTTATTGATAAATAATCCTCTAATATAGCTACTTGACCATCTAGACAGAATCTAGCCTCTAAATTTTCTTCTAATTCATCCAATATATCTTCAAATACTTGATCACTTAACACTAAAGAATCCATTGTTGAAAAGTACCATTCTCTATCCCAATGTGTATGATTAACAATATTTATTTTAGCCAATAATCTCTCCTCCAAATAACTTACTTACATGATTTATAAAAATATAAAAAATTAATCTATAAAAAAGGAGACGTTTTCATTTTTACATTTCAACATCTCCTCTAATATTATAATTACATTACTGTATCAACCTCATCAGTGTCAAAACCTTTTCCTAAGAATATGGCTCCTGCAGCTACTATTAAGCTTCCTACTAAAATTCCTAAAACATATACTGGCCAGTTTTCAACTAGCAGCCATCCATATATCCCAGATATAGGAATTGAGTTTACTGCACCAAGTGATACAGCTATTGCTGAACCAATTGCACATCCAGTTATATTTATTAGAATCATTCTCAAAGGATTAATTAGTGTAAATGGAATAGCACCTTCTGAAATACCTACTAATCCCATTATAAATGAAGCTTTTCCTGCTTCTCTTAGCTCTTTAGAGAACTTACTTTTTTTAATTAATGTAGCTATACCATAACCCAAAGTAGGTATAATAATAGCAACTTGAGCTGCAGTATTTGCTATAAATAATCCTTCTGCAATTAACGCCATTGCCGTAACAACTGCTGCTTTATTTATTGGTCCACCAAGATCGAATCCTACCATACCACCAACTATAAGAGATAGAACTAATGCACTACTTCCAGTACTCATTGTACTCATCCAATTTATCAAACCTTGATTTAAAGCTGCAAAAGGTCCTCCAACAATATACTGCATTATTAATACTGTAAATAAGGTTCCAAATACCGGTAATATAAATACTGGTACTATACTACTTGCACTCTCTGGTAATTTTATATTCTTTGCCATAAATTGTACTACATATCCAGCTATAATACCTGCTGCTAATGCTCCAAGAAATCCTGTTCCTATATTGTTAGCAAGTAATCCTCCAACAAATCCTGCCACTAAAGCTGGCCTATCAGCTATTGAGTATGCTATAAATCCTGCAAATACTGGTAACATTAAATTTAATGCTAGTCCGCCTAATCCATCTAAAGTATGGAAAAATGGTATAAGGCCTTGAGCTGTTTTATGTGCACCATCCCATATATCTGTAACTCCATAAAACATCCCACCAACTCTAGCAATTCCCATAATAACAGCTCCAGCGATAGTAAATGGAATCATATAAGATACCCCTGTTAATATATGTCTCTTAATACTTTGAAAAAATTCTCTCATTTCTCTCACCCTTTCTCATATATCTAATTAATAAATTAAAGTAATGCTAATGCATCTGTAATAACTTTTACCCCATTTTTAATTGGGGCAACTACTGGAACCCTGTGTATTACTTTTCCTATAAATCTTTCTTCTTCTCTTACCTTTTGTTCTACTGCAAAGATGACTACATCAGCTTCTTCAATTTCTTCTTTAGTTAATTTATTTTGGATGCCTAATGCCCCTTGTTTCTCCACTTTAATTGCATGTCCCAACTTTTCTCCTGCTTTAACTAAAGCCTTTGCAGCCATATTTGTATGTGCTACCCCTGTAGGGCAAGATGTTATTCCAACTATTTTCATTTTATATCCCTCCATTAAATTAAATTATTATATAAAAATTCAATTAAATTATCCTTACAGTCCACAGAAAAAAGAAAATTCTTAAAGTCATCATCCATTAAATTTGATGCTAAACTTGATAATATTTCAAGATGTAGCGTTCCTTCATCATTCTTTGGTATTGCCAATCCTATTACCACATTTACTGGCTCTCCATCTAGAGAATTCCAATCAACTGATTTTTTTAATTTTAAATATACTATCGTTGGCTTAATGATGCTTTCACTTTTGCAATGAGGTATAGCTATCCCAAATCCTATCCCTGTTGTACATTCATTTTCCCTAGCAATATATGAGTTAAGCGTTTCAGTCCTATCTATACTTCTACTATCTTTCATTAATATATCTGTTATTTTTTTTAACACCTCAATTTGAGAATTTAAGCCTATATCAAATTCTACTGTGTTTTGTGTTATCATCTCTTTTATATCCATTTCTTAACACCTTACCTTAATAACTTAATAAATTCGTTATATGTTTTTACATTTAAAATCTTTGATATTTTTTCTTCATCGCTTAACACCATATAAAGATTTTCTAATATTTCTCCAAATTCTAAATAAATTCCCTTTTGTATACTCATTAAAATTACTAACCTAACCTTTTCCTCTTCCCATAATATAGATTTTCTATTAATCAATATGCATACCTTGCTAATACATGGATCAATATCAATGGAGTGTGGAATTGCTATCTGGTTTCCAATTTCCGTAGATGACATATTTTCTCTTTTATAAAAACTTTCTTTCTCAATTTCAGTCAGATACTCTTTAGAAACCATTTTATCAAGCATAAACTCAAGAATCTCCTCTTTAGTTTTTAAGTTTTCATCTGCAAAAAATAAATTTTCATCAGTAAACTCTAGAAACTTTAATAAGTAATCTTCTTTAGTTTTGTAAATAACCTCTCTTAAGGCTGTTACTTCCTTGGTTTTTATTATTGGTGATACATACATAATTTTTTTATCTTCAACTTGGTATTCTTTTATATCAATTTTTATTGTTGATATAATCATGTCATAGCTATTTTTATCAATTTTTGATAATGAGTGCAAAGGTATTACCTCAATTATTTCTATACTATTAGGAAATTCGCTTTTTATTTTTTCTGACATTATCATTGAAGTTCCTATTCCTGAAGCACATACAATTATAGCCTTAAGTATATCAATTTTTCTTCCATTCTTTATTCTTTGTAATGCTGCAGCAAAATGTAAACAAATAAAACCAATTTCATCTTCATTTACAAATTTATTGACTTTCTTCTCTATATATTGAGTGGCAATTGAAGCTATTTTATATGCAAAGGAATAGTTTTTCTTTATTTCATTGAGCATATCATTAGTAATATGCATATCATATCTTATTCTAGTTATAGCTGATTTTAAGTGAATAGATAAACTCCAAATTAGTATTTGATCCTCACAAAAATCTAATCCTACAATATAGTCTACATATTTTAACATTTCACAAACCATTAAAGTATAATCGCTATTTAAATCTACTTTTCTTTTTGACTCTTCATCATTTATAACTTTTCTTGTATATAACTGCTGTGTCATATAAAATACTTCTTCTTCAGGAAGGCTTATTTTATACTCTTCTAAAATTGTATTAGCCAATTGTTTAGAAACCCCGTATTCAATTGTTTCTTTTAATTCCTTTGCATATTGAGTTGTTGAGATTATATTTTTATTTTTAACTCTCTTTATAGCTATTAATATATGAATTAATAAATTATAAAAACTAATATCAGTTATACTAATTTCATTTTTCGTCATTACACTTGACAATATATTTTCAATTTTTTCTATATCTTCTTTTATAAATACATTATCAATATGCATTAAATTTATTATATCGTTTTCAAATCGCCTAAAAACATAGTAGCTCATGCAACTTCTTATATTTTCTTCGCTTCCTCTTAAAGCAATTCCTTTAACTCCATCCCTAGAAAGCTCTATATCAAATCTTTTTAATTTTCTCTTTACTTCAACTAAGTCTGCCTTTAAAGTAGTTAATCCTACATATAAATCATCACATAGACTATTATGTGTAATTCCTTTATTATGTTTTAATTCCAATAATAATAATTTCTTTATAATATAAACTACTCTTCCTTTAGAAGTAGTAGGTATAAGAATATCACTATCTATACTTTCTTCATATAGCCTAATTAACTCATCGTTAAACTTATCTTTATCTCTTAATTCTAAAATGTATCCTTTCCCTTTTACACATGATATTTCTGAACTAATCCTTTTTAATCTTCTATTGATATTTTTAATATCTTCTCTTAAAGTTTTTGATGATACTCCTATAATGCTTCTAATTTCATTACCTGTAATGTGGTGATTTTTATCTTTTAAAAAATTTATAATCTTTAATTCTCTTTCATTAATCATTAATCCCACCTCACCATATTTTTATTTTATCAGTAATTTATATTTCTAAATAGACCATTTATTACCTCATGAAAGGGAAGTTATATGCCTATTAAATAAAAAAACATTTGGGTAAAGAAATCCTACAATTTATTGCAGAATACTCTTTACCCAATTTATTTAAAATTCTATTTCATTAATTTTAACTGGTCTACCTAATTCAACAGATTTTTTTGCTGCTAATCCAATAATAACTGGTTTTAATCCATCATATACATTTACTGGTGTTTCTGTATTATTTACTATAGCGTCAACAAAACATTGCATTTCTTTAGAAAAAGATTGCATATATCTTTCTAAGAAGAAGTATAATGGTTTTTCACCAGCAACTCCATTTGCTGTACTTATTACAGCTGTTGAATTTGTGTCATTTGATGTTGCAACCATTCCTAATGTTCCAAAAACTTCTGCTCTTTGATCATATCCATATGCTGCTCTTCTTGAATTGTCTATTACAGCTAATGCACCATTAGAAAGCTTTAATGTTATTATTGCTGTATCAACATCACCAGCTTCTCCTATAGCTTTATCTACTAAAACTGCAGATTGAACATAAACTTCTTCTACATCACTTCCTGATAAATATCTAACCATATCAAAATCATGTATTGTCATATCAAGGAACATTCCTCCTGATACTTTAACATAACTTATTGGAGGAGCTTCAGGATCTCTTGAAGTTACTTTAATTATATGTGGATCTCCTATAGTACCCTTTAAAACTTCATTTCTAACTGCTTCAAAGTTATGATCAAATCTTCTATTAAAACCAACTTGGAATTTAACAGGATTTTCTTCTAAAGCCTTTATTACACCTTTTATTTTTTCTATACTATGATCAATTGGCTTTTCACAAAATACATTTTTCCCTGCTTTTATTGCTTCTATAGATATTGTTGAATGTGTATCTGTAGAAGAACAAATTAATACGGCATCAATTTCAGAATCCTCAAGTATTTTTTTATAGTCAGTATAACACTCTTTAATGCCAAATTCTTTTGCCCATTGTACTATTTCATCATTCATATTAACATCTGCTATTGATTTAACCTTTGCACCATTAACAAAATTACTTATGCTTTTTGTATGGACCTTTCCTATTCTACCAGCACCAATTATACCTATATTTAACATATACCTCTCCCCTTTAATTATATAATAACTGAACGAATTTGCTTTATCAATTCATCATAGCCATTTAGAAATTGATTTATGGTAGCTTTAAATGCACCATAGTTTTGGAATTCTTCAATAGTAAGTGCATTAATATCATACGCTTTTCTAAATTCATCTAAGCTCATTAATTTATTTAATATCTCTTCATTAACAGGCTCATTAATTCGCTCAATTACTTCTACAGAAGAATTATTCAATTTCACTTGCCATTTATAAGGTATTGTCATAGAAATATTCCCACCAATAAATTGTGACCAATGATAGTGATTTCTATATGCTGCAGTTAATAATCCTGTTCTATAATTTCTTTCGTTAAAGACTTTGTATGCATTTTTTACTACTGCAACTCCAGCCCATTCTAATATTTCTGGATCTACCACTATATTATTTTCTGAACAATAATTTTTTAAATAATCATCAACTCTTCCAAGCATAATAGTACAAATTGCAGATATATTATCATTTGATAAGCCTTCATTTTCTCTTCTATTTAACCCTCTTTCAACAGCTTCTGCTACTGCAATAGCTTGTGATACTGTAAATGATACTGTTGCATTTATACTAACACCATTGTAAATAGCTTCTTCTATAGCCTTTATTCCTGCTCCACTAGCTGGAATTTTAACTTGTATATTAGGTGCCAAAGTATTAAAATGTTTTGCTTGACTTATCATTTTTTCAGCATTTAAATAATACTTTGGATTAGTTTGCATTGAAAGCCTTCCGTTTCTACCACTATTTTTTTCAAATATTGGCATCAATAGTTTTGAACTTTCTGTTCCTATATAATCCATTAATAACCATGCTATTTCATCTTCAGTTGCTGTTTTATTATCTATACTTAATTTTTTAATTAACGGTTTCCACTCCGAAAATTCTTGCTTTAATACTTGATTTACTATAACTGGATTAGTAGTTGCTCCAACGCTTCCATTTTCAATACTATATTTAAGTTCAGAAATAGCACATGAATCATTCCATATCTCTGTTTGTGGAAAATTTATTGTAGTTTCATGTAATTTGCTTTTAAATTCTTGTCCCATAATGACTTTCCCCCTAATACATTTATTAAATTGTTCCATCCCAAGTTGATACAACTGTACTTTTCTTTTCTTCTTCATCAAACCATTTTGTAGTAACACACTTACTTTCTGTAAAGAACCTTATGGAGTCTTTTCCTAAGCAGTGTAGATCTCCAAAAAATGAATTTTTATGACCCGCAAATGGGAAAAATCCTACTGGTACTGGTATTCCTACATTTACTCCTACCATTCCACCATCTGTTCGTCTAGTAAATTCTCTTGCATAATATCCATTTTGAGTATAAATTACTGATCCATTTGCAAATGGATTTCTATTCATTAACTCTAATCCTTCCTCAAAATTCTTAACTCTCTTTATACATAATACTGGTCCAAAAATTTCAATATCTCCAACTGTCATTTCTGGAGTCACATTATCAAATATTGAAGGGCCTAGATAAAATCCATTTTCAAAGCCTTCAACAATAACATTTCTACCATCTAGTACCAAGTTTGCTCCTTCTTCTATTCCCTTTTCAATCCATTTAACTACAGATTCTCTATGTTTATCTGTTACTAAAGGTCCTAAATTACTATCTTTATAATAAGCTGGTCCAACTTTTAAATTTTTAGATAACCTTACTAAATGTGCTACTAATTCATCTGCAACTTCTTCCTCTACAACCACTACTGGCAATGCCATACATCTTTCTCCTGCACATCCAAAGCCTGCATTTACTATTCCAGCTGCAGTTCTTTCTAAAGCTGCATCCTTTAAAACTAAAGCGTGATTTTTAGCCTCGCATAATGCTTGAACTCTCTTTCCATGAGATGCCGCTGTTTGATATATATGCTTACCTACAGCAGTTGAACCAACAAAAGTTATACCTTTAACATCTTCATGAGTTAAGAATATTTCTGCTTCATTTCTTGAACATGTTACAATATTTAATACTCCATCTGGAAGTCCTGCTTCTTTGTATAATTGAGCCATTCTTAATGCAGTTCTAGGTGTCATACTAGCAACCTTTAAAACCATTGTATTTCCAGAAGCAATACACATTGGTGCCATCCATCCCATAGGAATCATAGCGGGAAAATTAAATGGTACTATTCCAGCAAATACACCTATAGGTTCTCTATAAAGTACAGTGTCTATTCCTGAACTTACATTCATTAAGGAATCACCCATCATTTGAGTTGGAACTTGACAAGCAAGCTCTGTTCCCTCTTTTGCTTTTAGTACATCACCCTCTGCTTCTTCCCAAACCTTTCCATGTTCAGTTGCAACTAGCTCTGTAAGTTCTTCTAAGTTTTCTTCAATTAATTGACGAACCTTATAAAGTATTTGTGAACGCTTTATAACAGGAGTATTAGACCATGCTGGATAAGCATTTTTAGCAATCTTTATAGCCTCTTCTACTTCCTCTTTAGTACAGCATGGTGCATATCCAGTGATTTCTCCTGTACTTGGATTATATAGCTCTGTATATTTTGTTGTTTTTGATTCAACATATTCTCCATTTATAAAATATTTTAATTTCTCTGCCATTCCAAAATCCCTCCTTATAACTTATATTACTTAAATTCCAGCCTTCTCCCTTATATACTTTCTTGCTTTTATTGCATATTCTAGAGGATTTGCTATAGATGGATCTTGTTCTGCTTCAACTACCATCCAGCCTTCATAGTTAGATTCTTCAAAAACTTTAAATATTGGTTCAAAATCTATACATCCATCCCCTGGTACTGTAAATGTTCCTTTTCTTACTCCAGTTAAGAAGCTCTCTCTATTTTCTTTTACGCTATTAACAACTTCTCTTCTAATATCTTTTAAGTGCACATGCTTTATTCTATCCTTATATTTTCTAGCAACTTCTAATGGATCTTCACCACAGTATGCCAAATGTCCAGAATCAAATAATAAATTTACATATCTCTCATCAGTACCTTCCATTAATTTATCTATTTCTGATAAAAATTGTACTGAGGTTCCCATATGATGATGGAAGGTTAAGGTTATGCCAATATCACTAGCAACCTTTCCTAATTTATTTAAGCCTTCACATAGTATATTCCATTCTTTATCACTTAAAATATATTTATTATCAAAAACTGATAAATCAGTTCCTTGAACACTATGTCCTTGTTCTGATACCCCAACAATAGTAGCACCCATTTCTTTAAGAAAAGTTATATGCTTTATAAATTCTCTTTCTGTTTCTTCGTATGGTTTAGTTGTTAAAAATGTTGAGAACCATGCATTACATATCTTAATGCCTCTTAATTCTAAGGCCTTTTTTAATTCTTCAACATTTTTAGGATATTTATTTCCAACTTCTGAACCTGTAAACCCTGCTAAAGCCATTTCACTAACGCATTGTTCAAATGTATTTTCTTTGCCTAAGTCTGGCAAATCATCATTCGTCCAAGCTATAGGTGCAATACCTAACTTTACTTTTTTTGAATCTAACATAAATTCCCCTCCTAATATCTTCTTGCATTAAGTCTATTTTTTTCTTTATTTTTATAAGCTTCATTTACCTTTTCATTAGTTGAGGTCTCAGCTATTCCTACATGCCACCATGACTTATAGCCATCAGTCATTGTCTTAGGTAAAACCTTAATATCTAATAAAGTACCTATATTTTGCTTTTTACTATTCTTTAAAGCTTCTTCTAGCTCTTCTATAGTCCTTACACTATAAGACTTATATCCATATCCACTTGCTATCTTTGCATAATCTATTGTTATTAACGGACCATTATGATTAGTCTCATCACTTCTATATCTAAATTCAGTAGCTAAATTACCTATTCCATTTGACATTTGAAGATTGTTTATACATCCAAATCCACAATTATCAAATAGTAATATATTTATCTTCTTATTTTCTTGTAAAGCAGTTACCATCTCACTATGAAGCATTAAAAAACTTCCATCTCCAACCATGGCGTACACTTCTTTATCATTGTCTGCCATCTTTGACCCTAGAGCACCTGCTATTTCATAACCCATACATGAATATCCATATTCCATATTGTAGCTATATCTAGAATTTGTCTCCCACATTCTTTGCAAACATCCAGGTAAACTTCCAGATGCTCCAACTATTATGGCATCTTCATCAATAATTTCACGTATTTTACCTATCACTTCTGTTTGAGTTAATGTACTTCCAAATAGCTCAATAAATTCATTTATACTTACTTCATTTCTTGCCTTAATTAATGGCTCAAAATTATCATTATAATGGTAGCTAGTTAATTTTTTCATTTCTTCTTTCCATTGCTTTTTAACTTCATTAATTTCATTACCATAACCACTTAAATATTCTCCATTTAACTCTTCTAATATGGCTTGTAATGATACCTTAGCATCTCCAACAACACTTAAACTATCAAGCTTAAAAGCATGAAATCTTGATGTATTTATATTAATAAACCTTACATTTTTATTTTTAAATAATGACTTTGAAGCTGTTGTAAAATCGCTGAATCTAGTTCCTACACCGATAACTAAATCAGCATTTTCAGCTATTGTATTAGCTGCTAAATTACCAGTTACTCCAACTCCACCAAGGTTATTTTCAAAATCAGCTCTACATGCACTTTTGCCCGCTTGTGTTTCGCCAATTGGAATATTTAATTCCTTTGAAAATTTTTCTAAAACTTCTCCTGCTTCAGAATATCTAACTCCTCCACCGCAAATTATCATAGGATATTTACTTTCTTTTATTGCTTCAACAGATAATTGTATTTCTTCTTTACATGGAGAAAATCTTCTTATTTCATAAACTCTCTTACTAAAAAATTCTTCAGGATAATCATAGCTTTCACCTTGAACATCTTGAGGTATAGCCAAGCAACATGCTCCCATCTCACTTGTGTCAGTTAATACTCTCATTGCACTAACAAGAGATGACATAACTTGCTCTGGTCTTGAAATTCTATCCCAGTACTTACATACTGCTTTAAATGCATCATTTGTTGTTACGCTTGGATTATTCCATTGTTCAATTTGTTGCAATACAGGATCTGGTTGTCTAGAAGCAAATGAATCTCCTGGTAATAATAATAATGGAATATTATTTACAGTGGCAGTTGCAGCAGCTGTAACCATATTAGCAGCACCTGGTCCAATAGATGATGCACATGCTATTATTTTTCTTCTATTATTTTGTTTTGCAAAAGATGTAGCTACATGTGCCATTCCCTGTTCGCTTTTACCTTGATAAACTTTTAAATTTCCCCTATTCTCATCTAAAGCTTGACCAAGCCCACATACTATTCCATGTCCAAACACAGTAAAAATACCATCAACAAACTTCGTTTCTATTCCATCAAAAGATACATATTGATTATCTAAAAACCTTACTATTGCTTGTCCCATAGTCATTCTAATAGTCTTCATTTTTCTGCCTCCCATATCTATTAATTATTTAACAACCATATATGCTTTTTATCATCTATTCTAGTTTTATTCCATGGGTTTCCATCAAAATGCCTAATCATCCAAACATATGACATTCTATATCCTGGTGCACAAACTTGTGGATGAGTTAGTCCTCCTGAAATTGCTGCATAGCTTCCATCAGTTATTTTATAAGCATTATCTCCTATAAAGCATGCTCCAAAACCTTGAGGCTTATCAAATCTATAGTAATAAACTTCTGGATGTGGATGACTATGTGGAATATAGCTTGACCATTTACCAGGATAATTTCGTACTTCTCCCATAACCATATTAGAGTATGGAGCATTATCATAATCAAAAATTGTTATAATATCTCTTTTTGCAGTGCCATCCCAAAGCTCATAACTCGAATTAGTTACTTCTACCTCACTTTTCTTATATAATTTACATTCAAAAATGTTATTATTTATTGTTTTTTGAATTAGTATTTCACTTCCATCTAAGGCATTAACAGTAACTACTATATTTTTAGGAACATGTAAACAAATTGGCAAATCATCAAAAAAGCTTTCTCTTGTAGCAATATAAGAATTGCCTTGCCACTCTAAATTTACACTTCCTTGTATAAGTAATATGGCGATTTCTTTATCATCTGAGGCTACTCTAAAAGATTCATCTTTTGACATAATTTTAGAATATATATCCATCATCATATTTTTATTTTCACCATTAATTTCTGAAATGATTTTTATTTTATCATCATTATATTTAGGATTATTTAACAATAATAATCAACTCCTTTTATAATTAGTATATTTAAGATGCCAATTTAACTTTTTTAGATGCTCTTGCCCTCAAAACATCAACAAATACAGCTATTATTATTACTGAACCTACTGCAACATTTTGTACATCAGGAGATACCCCTAGAAGATTTAAACCATTCCTTAGCACCGCCATTATTAATACTCCTATCATTACCCCTGAAACATTACCTTTTCCACCCATAAAGGAAGCTCCACCTATTATACATGCTGCAATAGCATCTAAATCATAATCTAATCCTGATAGAGGTGCTGCTGAATTTACTCTGCCAATAAGTACAATACCAGCTAATGCAGCCATGAAACCACAAATTGTATATACTAGAACCAGTGTTTTATCTACATTTATACCAGATAGTCTAGCTGCTTCTTTATTACTTCCAACTGCATATATATATTTACCTTGTGCTGTTCTATTAAGAAAAATTGAGAAAATTATAAATACGAAAATAACCAATATAAAACTTACGGGCATACCAAATAGGTTTGCTGAACCAAGAAATTGTACTGAATTTGAAAATCCTGAAATTGGAGAAGCTGCTGTAATTATTAGAGCTATCCCTCTAGCAATATTTTTCATGCCAAGTGTAGAGATAAATGGATGTGGCAAATGCATTTTAGTAAGCATTAATCCATTAAGTAATCCTAAGAAGCCCCCCATTAGTAATCCTAATAATATTCCAACAAGAGGATTTACTCCCCATGAATTTAAAGCAATTCCTGTAAAGCAAGTTGAAAGTGCTAATATTGATCCAACAGATAAATCTATACCTGCAGTAAGTATTGGTAACAACATACCAACTGCAATTAATGCATTAATAGTACACTGCCTAAGTACATTCATTAAATTTCTACTTGTCAAAAACTCTGGTGATGTTACTGATAATATTACACATATTATTACTAGACCTAACAAAGATCCGAACTTATATACTGTTTCTTTATTTGATACCTTATTGATTAAGCCATTCATACTTTTTTCTCCCATTTTATTTCCCTCCTGTTGCAGCATACATAATATTTTCTTGATTTGCCTCTTCTATATTTATTTGTGATTTCATTTCCCCTTCATGCATTACAAATATCCTATCACTAATTCCTAGTACTTCGGGTAACTCAGAGGATACCATAATTATAGCAGCACCTTTCTTAATTAATTCATTTAACACGTTATAAACTTCAACTTTGGAACCTACATCAATTCCTCTAGTTGGTTCATCAATAATAAATATACTAGCATCAGTATTTAACCACTTTCCTATTACGACCTTTTGTTGGTTACCTCCACTTAGTTGCCCAACAATAAAATCTTGTTTTTGTGGTTTTATATTTAATTGCTTTATATTATTAATAGCTCTATCTTTCATATTTGTAATATTTAATAAAGCTCTCTTTTTCATTTTATCTAGAGATGAAATATTAACATTGTAATTAATATCTTGATCTAGTATTAATCCTTGTCCTTTTCTATCCTCTGTTAAAAAAGCAATTCCTAAATTCATAGCATCTCTAGGACATTTTATATTCACTTTATTACCGCTAATGTAGATATCTCCAGAGTCGTAACTATCTACTCCAAAAATAGTCCTCATAACTTCTGTTCTTCCTGCTCCTACTAAACCTGCAACTGCAACTATTTCTCCTTTATGAACATTAAAACTTATATTTTTAAAAACTCCTTCTTTAGTTAAATTTTCAACTCTTAAGGCTTCTTCTCCTATTGGAACTTTTATTTTAGGATATTGTTGCTCTAAGCTTCTTCCAACCATTAATTTAATTAACGTATCTATTGAATCAACTTCATCTCTACTTCTTGTTTCAATCTTTTTACCATCTCTCATTACAGTTATTCTGTCACATATCTCCATAACTTCTTCAAGTCTATGAGAAATATAAATTACTGAAATTCCCTTAGCCTTAAGTTCTTTTACTGTTCTCAATAGTTCATTTACTTCTCTATCTGTTAAGCTTGCAGTTGGCTCGTCCATAATCAATATTTTAGTATTAATGCTTAATGCCTTAGCAATCTCAACCATTTGTTGCTTCCCAATTCCTAATTTTGATACTATTAATGATGTATCAATATCTTGTCCTAGATCATTTAAAAGAGCTTTAGATTTTTCTCTCATTTCTTTTATTTTTAAAAAACCTCTTTTTTCAGAAGTTTTGAGTTCTCTACCTAAATAAACATTTTCTGCCACGGTTAAGTGTGGAATAGTATTAAGCTCTTGATATATTGCTGTAATACCATAATTCATTGCATCTCTTGGTCCATGTATTTTAACTTCTTCTCCTTCAATAAAAATTTTCCCCTCATCATTACTATGAGCACCAGTTAAAATTTTAATTAAAGTTGATTTCCCCGCACCATTTTCACCTATAATCCCGTGAATTTCTCCTGGATAAATATCTAAATCTATAGCCTCTAAAGCCTTAACTCCTGGAAAATACTTTGATATATTTCTTAATTCTAATAGCTTTTTCATTTTTGACCTCCATTTTATTGATAAAAGTATGGTTAGTCTTTTTTGTTACATACTTCCTTATTGTCTACAATATCTTTTCTAAAGTATTTTTGAAGGTAGATTACCTTATTCATAAATTAAATAAGGTAATCTTAATTAATTTCTATTTACCTAATATTTTGTTGATTTCATCTTCTTTTGCTTTTGCATTATTTTTATCAATTATTTCTGTTCCTGTATCAATTACAGATTCAATTTTTTCGCCTTTTACAAATTTAACCGCTGCTTCAACACCATATTTACCAATATTGTAAGCACTTTGTGCAACAGAAGCTGAAAGTTCACCCTTTTGTATAGCTGTTAGTGCATCTGGAGAACCATCAAATCCAACAGTTACTACATCTGTTTTACCAGCTTGTTGTAATGCTCTTACTGCACCTAATATCATTTCATCATTAGAAGCATATACTGCTTTAACATTAGGATTAGTTTGTAAAATATTTTCCATTACGCTCATACCTTTATTTCTATCACTATCTGCTGGTTGTGGAGTTAGAACTTTTATACCCTTTTCTTCTAGAGCTTTTTTTGCACCATTTACACGTTCATCGTGAGTATTATCACCTAAGGCGCCTCTAATTATAGCTACCTCATCTCCTGCCTTTAAAGTTTCTGCAATATACTTACCAGCTAATTCACCACCTGCAAAGTTTCCTGTTCCAATAAATGATTTTTTCTTATCCCATTCCGCATTAGTATCTATTAATAATACAGGAATTTCTGCTTTATCTGCCTTATCAAAAATCGCTATTGCAGCACTTGGTTGAGATGGAGCAACAACAAGAGCATCTACTTTTTTCACTATTTGGTCTTCCATTAATGAAGTTTGTCCCGCAATATCTGTTTCTGCATTAGGTCCTAATACGTTAACTTTTACTCCTAACTCTTTTGCAGCAGCATCTGCACCAGCCTTTACTATTTTCCAATAATCACTATTTATTGCTTTTAAAACAACAGAAACTTCTATCTCATCGCTTCCATTTGTTTCTTTCTGGCCTTCACCCTGAGCTGCTTTTGAACCTCCACATCCTGCTAAAGATAATACCATTAATGATAATACAGCTGTAGCTAAATACTTTCTTAATCGTTTACACTTCATGAATATTTCCCCCTCAAAAAATAATTAAATATACAAGCTAATAATTCTACTATCCTTCATAACTAAAGGGCTTTTCTTTAGTTAAATAGAATGATTATTTACTGTCTATTCTAGCTATACCTACATTAAATATAAATTCACCTCCTTTATAAAATGGTTTTCTGGAATATTGCAATGAAATTCTTATATTATCTTTTTCACATTATATATATCTATCTATATCTATCTACCAATATCTCTCACTTAAATATTACCAATAGTTACCATTAATGTCAATGAATTGTTATAAGTTTTAATATTATTTTTATTTATTTATGGTGAAGTGTTGATAAACTTTTGATAAATTTTTATGTTATATATTGATTTTTCTGTAATTTATTGTAAAATATAATTGGGGTGATAAGTTATGAGAGTCAAAAGAATAGATCAAATAGAGGATTTTATAATAAAAAATAAATTTGTTACAATAGATGAGCTTTGTACTGAATTTAATATTTCAAAAAACACAATTAGAAGAGATATTGATTTTTTAACTAAAAGAGGGACAGTTAAAAAAGTTTATGGCGGAGTTACTATAGATAATATTCACTCTGATCATCTTATTTTAAGTAGTTTTCAAGAGCGTCAAATTATAAATGAAGAGCTTAAAATCAAAGTTGCAAAAGAAGCCTCAAAGTACATAAAAGACGGAGATATAATTTTTATTGATACAGGAACTACTACTGCAAATATAATTGATTATTTAGAAGATGTTAAAAACTTAACCATTATAACTAATAGTGTAAGTATTTTATACAAATCACTTTTTTACCCTAATATAAATGTTGTTTCTCTCCCAGGGGTACTAAATAGGGTAACCGCTTCTTTAGTTGGTAGTAGTACATTACAGTATATAAAAGACTATAATATAAATAAAGCTTTTATGGCTTGTACAGGATTTTCTATAAAACAAGGATTTACTAATTCTACGCATGATGAATTTAGAATAAAAAAAGCTATTATTGAAAAGAGTCAGTGTAATTTTATGTTATTAGATAAATCTAAATTAGGAAAAACTGCTTTATTAACATTTTGTCATACTTCAGATTTAGATTATATAATTATGGATTCTCTGCCTTCTACTGAATATATAGAACACTTAAATGAAAATCAAGTCACTCTAATAGTTGCTAAAAATTCTTAAGTTTATATATCAGATTAAGAGTTATTTATTTAATAATTTAATTTTGTTTTAATATAAATTTATCACTTTGCATTAAATTTATACTTAAAATCAGTGTAGGAGTTCTATACTCTTATAATAGACAAATAACATCTATATAAAAAAGAAATAACTATATTGTAATCTAGTTATTTCTTTTACAAATTTAATATAAATATTTATTTACTTAAATCTTCTTCCTTATGACTTTGATCTATCTCATCTCTATACTTAATTTTATACTCTTCATTTAGTAATCCAAGTTTACTAAAAGCATAAATTATAAGTGATAAAATCATACCAACTACAGCTGCAAGTACCATTCCACTAACACTTACTGCTCCAAGTGTAACTGTAACACCACATGTTCCAACTAAAAATGTAATTGCACCTAAAGCTAAATTATAGTTCTTAGCATAGTCAACTTGTTGCTCAACTAACATTCTTATACCAGATATAATAATTACACCATACAAGTATAAAGTCATTCCACCCATAACTGCTGAAGGGATAGTTTGAATAACAATTGATATCTTTCCAATAAGAGAAAATATAATTGCAAGTATAGCGGCTCCTCTAATAACCCATACTGAGAATACTTTTGTTATTGCCATAACACCAATGTTTTCACCGTAACTTGTATTTGGAGGTGAACCAACACATCCAGACATAAGATTACTAAGGCCTTCTGCTAAGAAAGATCTGTGTAACCCTGGATCTTTTATAACATTCTTACCTATAACATTTCCAGTAACCATTAGGTCTCCAATATGCTCAGCTATTACAACTAAGCAAGCAGGAGCAATAATCAGCATTGCATTAATATCGAATTTTGGTGCAGTAAATGTAGGAAGCTTAAACCATGGAGCAGCTGCTATAACTGAAAAATCAACCATGCCCATAAAGCATGCAAAAATATATCCAGCAATTACTGCAATAAGAATAGGAACTACTTGTATAAAACCTCTAAATAATAAAGATCCAATAACTGCTACAGCTAAAGTAAACATTGCTACTATAATTACATCTGCACTTGCGCCACCAAGCAAACCAGCTTGTTCTGCAGCAACAGGTCCAAGTTCAATACCTATAGTTGCTATGACTGCACCTACAACTGGTGGAGGAAGTGCTATATCTAACCATCTAGTACCAACAGATTTAATTATAAGAGATAATATGAGATATAGTACTCCTAGGAAAAGAAATCCACTTTGAGCATATGAATAATCGCCATACTGCTCAATTACTAGTAATACTGGAGAAATAAATGCAAAACTTGATCCAAGATACATTGGAATTTTTCCTTTTGTAATATAGGAGTATAACATTGTTCCAATACCATTCATAAGTAATGCTATGGATGGATCTACTCCAAAAAGAATTGGGACAAGAATAGTGGCACCGAACATTGCAGTTAAATGTTGGAAGCTTAGTGGCAATGTTTGGAGTAAAGGTAATTTTTCGTCTACACCAATAGTACGTCTCATTAATTCACTCTCCTTCATATATTTTAAAAATTAAGGTTACCTTTTATTTAATGCCCTATATACTTTGTCTGCAGTAAATGGAAGTTCATATATTTCTACTCCTGTAGCATCTGCTATTGCATTTCCTATTACAGATGTAATTGAAATCATAGGATGCTCTGCACAACCTCTCGCACCATATGGACCATCAAGCTGTGGAGTTTCTACAAAATGAAGTTCTATCTTTCCTGGTAAGTCTTGCATTGTAGGAATCTTATAATCTACAAAATTTCTTGTGAGTAATCTCCCTTTATTATCATAAATCATACCTTCACACAAAGCAGTTCCTAGCCCTTGTATTACTCCTCCTACTACCTGTCCTTCTAAAAGCATTTTATTCATAACATGTCCTACATCAAATGCAGATACTATTTTTAATATTTCTATATCCCCTGTATTTTTATCTACTTCTAACTCTATTCCATGTGCTCCAAAAGTCCAATCCAAAGCTGGTCTTCCCTCTCCTGTTTCTTGATTTAAGAAAGTTAGTCCTTGAGCTATACTCTTACCTCTTCCTATTAATGGACCTCCAATTGAATTACCATTTGAATAAATATATCCTATAGCTATCTTATTATAAGGAAGTTTATTTTCTGGATGTTGTTTTACATATACACATTGATCACCTATTGCTAATTCATGTTTAGCAGCATGAAGAACTATTGATCCTAATTCATAAATCTGTTCTACTAAATCATCACATGCTTCTATAATTGCGTTACCTGCAAGAACTGTCATACGACTTGCAACAGTTTGCCAATCATAAGGTGCTGTATCTGTATTTGTTTCATTAACTACATGGATTTTTTCTAAAGGAATATTAAGTCTCTCAGCTATAATTTGAGCTAAAACTGTATAAGTTCCTTGTCCATAATCAATACCACCAACATTAAATTTAATTGAACCATCTTCATTCATCTGAATTAAGGCAGATGTTGCAGACCATGAAGGCATTGCAGGAGCTTTATGAAGAACTGCTATTCCTTTTCCTTTATATTTTCCTGTCTTTATTTCATTAGCTTTTTCTTCTTCCGTCTTTACTGTACCCCATCCTATATTATCTTTTACAACTCTTAAACAATCTTGAACATTTCCTGTATTTTTAGTTATTATTTCATTAGTAATAGTTTTAGACCCAGGCTTTAATAAATTCTTCATTCTAAATTCGAAAGAATCCATATTTAAAGCTTTAGCAATTAGTTCTCTTTGTCTTTCTACTGCCCAAAAGAACTCTGCATGACCAAAACCCCTATATGCTGTTCCAAAAATATGATTAGTATACATTGTATATGAATCTACATATATATTATCTATTTCATATGGGCCTGCTGCAGAATATCCAGAAGCTCTTCCAATATTTACTCCATAATCTGCATAAGCTCCTGCATCCCATAAATATTGAATTTTCTCTGCTACTATTTTACCATCTTTCTTCACACCAGTTTTAATCTTTGCTACCAAGCCTTGTCTACATGGTAGTGTAGAAGTTTCTTCTTCTCTTGTAGGACAAAATTTAACTGGCTTACCATTTGCTGCTTTTGAAAGTAAAACCACTAATGGTTCTAAATGAATGCCTGCTTTTCCACCAAAGCCTCCACCTACATATGGAACTATAACTTCTATATCTTGCTTTGGAATTTCTAAAGCAACACTCATTAAATCTCTTATAGCAAATGGTGCTTGTGCACTACTCCATACTTTAATTTTATTTCCTACCGACCATTTCCCGATTACATTATGAGTTTCCATAGGAACATGAAGCACTTGTGGCTGAGTAAATGTATTTTCTACAATTATATCTGCTTCCTCAAATCCTTTTTCAGGATCTCCTTTTCTTATTTTGAAAAGGTTAGCTATATTTGTTCCTATTACAGGACTAAATACATTTTCCATCCATTTATTACTTGATATATCCTCATGAACCAAAGGTGATTCTTCTTTTAAAGCTTCTTCAACATCTTGTACTACGGGTAATTCTTCATAAAATACATCAATAAGCTCTATAGCCTTTTCTGCAGTTTCAATATCAATAGCTGCTACTGCTGCCACTGCCTCTCCGTAATATCTTACCTTATGACATGCTAATATAGGTCTATCTATCATGTATATTCCAAGCTTTTGATAAGCATCTTTTCCTGTTAATACTGCTTTTACACCAGGTAATGCTTTAGCTTTTGATATATCTATACTCTTTATTAACGCATGTGCATATGGGCTTGTTTTAATCTTAGCATATAGCATTCCTTGAAGTTTAATATCATGAACATATTTAGCCTCTCCAGTAACTTTTTCAATTCCATCTAGTCTTGTTACTCCTTTGCCCACATAATCATAATTCAAATCTATTCCCCCTAATCAGAAATTTAAATTATATCATCAATTATCTATTCTTCTATTGCCTCTTCAACAGATTTTATAATAGATTCATAACCTGTACATCTACAAAGATTTCCTTGCATAGCTTCTTTTATCTCTTCTCTATTTGGCTTAGGATTTTTATTTAGTAAAGCTCTTGCAGACATTATCATTCCTGGGGTGCAAAAACCACATTGAAGACCATTATGCTTAATAAATGCTTCTTGAAGTTTTGAAAGATTACCATTCTTAGCTTCCCCTTCAATTGTTTGAATATATCCTCCATTAGCTTCTAAGGCCATTACTAAACATGAATTGACAGCTTTATCATTGAAAATAACTGTGCAAGCTCCACATTCTCCTGCACCACACCCTTCCTTAGTTCCCGTCAATTCTAATTCTTCTCTTAATAACCAAAGTAAAGTTTTATTTGACTCAACTTCTACAAAAACATCTTCTCCATTTACATTTAGATGAATTTTCTCTTTCATTTTATCCCTCCGAACTTAACTCTTCTAAGATCTGATTTGATAAATATTTTGCCATATCAATTCTAAATTCTTTACTTGCTCTTTGATCACTTATTGGTTTTATTGAAGTAATAATTTTATTAACTATAACTTGGATATTATCTTTAAGATTATTTTTTTTCAATTGGGCAAAGTCCTCAATTACAACTGGTTTTGGTCCTGCAGCTGTTATGGAAACGTTTAAACCGTTATCATTTTTTAAGAACATAGAAACACCTATTTGAGCTAAATCATGTCCTTTTATTCTTGACCTTCTTCTATACATTCCAATACCTTCGATACCTGGAAAAATAATTTTACTAACTAATTCATTTTCCTTTAATACTGTTCTTTTAACTCCTACAAAGAAGTCTTTCACAGACACTATTCTTACACCAGTTTTAGATAAAATCTCTAATTTCCCTTCAAGAACAATAGAAGGTCCAAGCATATCTCCACCAGGTGAAGCATTGCATATATTGCCTAAAAGTGTAGCTCTATTCCTAAGTAAACTATTAGCTAATGTTTTAGCAGCCTGAATTAATATTCTATACTTTTCATTAATAATATCTGAATTTATTATTTCATTTAAAGAAACTGCAGCCCCTATTTCTAATCCTTTATCTTCTGTATATCTTATTTCTTGTAATTCTTGTATATTCTTAATATCCATTAAATAATTACAATTTATTAATCTATCTTTTAGTGCAATAATAAGATCTGTACCACCAGCTAATATTTTTAAGTTCTTGCCATATCCATCTAAGAGTTCTAAAGCTTCTTTTATACTTTCTGGTCTCAAGTACTGAAGTTCTTGCAATTTAATCCCTCCATTACATTTAATTTTAAAAGCTTCTATCATACTAACTTTTATTTTTATATTGTAGTACAATAGAAGCTTCGTCTTAATATTATTCTATAGGTTTAAAAATGAAACCATAACAATCCTTACCAACAGTTTCTTTAATAACTCCTACTGTTGTACTTAATCTCATCCCTATTTCAAGTTCTTCAGAATCAATTTGTCCAGTAGCAGTTAATCCATTATCAAATTTAACTATTCCAAAAGCTAGATAAGGTTTCATATAACCTTCTGGAAGATTATACACTCTTGTATAAGTTAATAATGTTACTTCTCCTCCTAGTTCAACTTCTTCAAATTCTCTATAACCACATTTTCTACATACATAATGCTTTGGATGATGAAGTTCACCACAAGTTGTACATTTATAAGCATACATCTTTTCACTCATCTTCTAATCCTCCACCTTTGTTAATATTGTTGAAACTACATTATTTCCAAAGCCACCAAAGTTAACTGCAAGTCCTACTTTAGCTCCTTCAACTTGTCTTCCTGTTGCTTCGCCTCTTAATTGTTTCACTAATTCAACAACTTGAGAAACTCCTGTTGCTCCTAATGGATGCCCTTTAGCCTTTAATCCACCAGAAGTATTTATTGGAATTTTCCCTCCAACTTTTGTTTCTCCATTACGTGCTGCAATGTGTCCTTGTCCTCTTTCAAAAAATCCTACTTCTTCAGATTCAACTACTTCGAGAATTTGAAATGCATCATGTAATTCAGCCACATCTACATCTTCAGGTTTAACACCTGCCATTTCATAAGCTTTTTTTGCAGAAAGTCTTACTGCTAATAAATCAGTAGGAACTTTTCTTTCAGCTACTACGTGTGTATCTGTAGCTTGACCAATACCTGCTATCTTAACAGGTTTTTTATTAAATCTATCAGCTACATCCATAGCACATAAAAGTACAGCTGCTGCACCATCTGATACTGGGCATACATGATATAGTCTTAATGGTTCTGCAACATAAGGATTTATTACATCTGCATCTTCATCATCAGCAATAGCATACAAACTTGGAACTACGTGAATATGTGCTACTGTATTATGAACTGCATGTTCATGATTTTTAACAGATACCATTGATAAATCCTTTTCAGTTATACCATATTTCTCCATACATAATTTAGTAAACATTCCTGCAAATGAAGGAAGAGTTAGTCCATAATTGTATTCTGCTTCTGGGTGTAGCATAGTTGCAACGAAATCTGTACCTTCCCATCCACTTATTACTCTCATCATTTCTCCACCAACAACTAAAACTGCATCACACATACCACTAGCAATTGCCATATAACCAAGTTTTATTGCAGATCCACCTGATGCTGGACCATTTTCTACTGTATCAGCCATTGCAGGTCTTAGATTTAAAGTATCAACTAAAGCAGATGCAACACCACTTACTCTATTAACCATCCCTGCACCCATTGATGCAACAAAAACTTGATCTATTCCATGATTTTCTCCTGTTTTAACTCCAGCATCATCTAAAGCTTCTACTGCTGCGCTACTAAGCATATCTATAAATGTCCCTCCAGACCATTTACCAAACTTAGTATGTCCAATACCTACTATCCCTACTTCTCGCATCTTCTATACCCCGTTTTTTGTGCATAAGTTTCTGGAAGGATAGGATTTAATGAAGTTGCAAGTAATTCTTCTTTAACTGGACGTCTTCCTGTACATTTAGATTTTTTATGTTTTTCCCATAGTGCTTTAGTTAGAACATAAGTTGGAACTCCACCTAATTCATGCCATACCTCTGGTCTTGACTCTAATTCATACTCTATCATCCATCTCTTAAATCCATTTGGACTTTCTGCAACTATCCAAACTTCTTCTTGATTTAAATAATCAAAATGATATTCCATTTTAGCAGCAAATAATTGTGCTCCGATTCTTAAACCTTGTTTTAAAGTCATTGTATGATAAGACATTCCTGATTTCTCATCTATCATACGACCATTAACTATACCAACTATTACACCATCTATTGTTCCTAATAAACAATACTCATCCTTTACTCTGTATCTATAGTATCCTAATAATTCTGAATAAAATCTTGAAGCAACTATATCATAAAAGTCTTTTTCTACATCCATTAACGGCTTTATAGCTTCTAATACTAGAGGTACTTCTTCTCTCTTTATTTGTCGTATAACCATTTTTTCTCCAGTAGCTAATGTTATATATTTTGCTGGATATTCTGGCATATTACTTTCAGCAGGTCTTAATGTTTGTTCCATTTTATCTATTATCATAACTTAACATCCTTTCAAAATTATTTTTTATTTTTATTTAGTATCAAATGCAACTATACGAGATATACAAGATTCTCCGCCTTCAAATCTCCAAGGGAAACATCCAATTATTAATCTTCTTCCAAGAACCTTATCTATATCTCCACCAAGATTTTCAGCATGAATTATATTAACTGGGAATAAATCGTAGTGCATTAATTGATAATCATCTTCTGGGAAGAAATCATCTAATCCTTTTCCATATTTAGATTTTAAGAATTTATCAGCTTTTCTAGCTTCTTTTGGACACCATTCACGAATCTTTGTATTCATTGGATGATCAGCAGAACCACAGTCAACACCTATCCATTTGAACTCCATTTCCTTACACCAATCAGCAAATTCCTTTGTAGGACCTGGGTGTCTTACCATAAATCTCTCTTCATCAGCATCTGGTTCATCCCAGCCATATTTATGATAACCTGTATTTATTATGAGAATATCTCCTTTTCTAACATCAGCTCTATCCATAATGTCTTTTGATGTATAAATCCCATAATCTTCTGCTATATCAGAGAGGTCTACTACAACTCCTGGTCCAACTAATTCTTCTAGTGGAATACTTGCTATATCTCTTCCATGAGTACAGAAATGAAGAGAACCATCTAAGTGAGTTCCAACGTGATTTGAATGAGTCAACACTTGTCCATTTGCTCCATTTGAAGATAATCTTTTGAAAAATTTAATTTCTAATGGCTCATAAGTTGGCCAAGGTGGTGTTAAATGACTAAGTTTTTGAGTTAAATCATACATTTTTACATTGCTAAAAGCATCAATAATGTTCATTTAAAATCCTCCATTCAATTTATAAATATTTATTTATATATGCATTTAATGCATCTTCAAAACATTTTGTAGGTGGGTGAACTATACCAGCTCCCACTTGTCCAACTCCTGCTCTATTACATGCTATCCCAGTATTTATTACTGGTAATATTGCTGTTTCAATTACCTTTCTTATATCTATACCAGTAGGTGCACCTCTAAAGTTTAAATTCGGTAACTTATAAGCATTATTTTCTGCAAGAGTTATCTCATACATACTATTTGTATAATTTATAGCATCTTTAGGTGTTCCTCCAACAAATTGAACTATTGCTGGTGCTGTTGCCATTGAAAAACCACCTATTCCTGCAGTTTCTGTGATAGAACTATCTCCTATATCCGGATTGGCATCCTTTTCATCAAAGCCTGGGAAGTAAAGTCCTTGAACTAATTCGCATGGTGCAGTAAACCACTCCTTTGATGTTCCACTTAATCTTATTCCAAAATCAGTGCCATTTCTAGACATTGTATATACTACTGTGCTATACTCAATATCTTCTAATGGATCTAAACTACATTTACATGCAGGCATTGAAATATTTAAAAAGAAATGATCATTTTTATCTATAAATGATAGTACCTCTGATTTTAGTTCATTGGAGAAACTTGTCTTAACTACATATGGTGCTAACTCTCTAAATATTAGCGATGTACCAGCTTTATTTCTGTTATGCCCTTCGTCACCCATTTGAACTATTTGTCCAATTATAGCTTTTAAATCTATAGCCCCCCTAATTTCCATTGTTTCTTTAATAACTGGAGCTAATGTATTTTCAATCCACTTAAGTCTATATATAACTTCATCACTAAAGGCACCAAATCTTAATACTTTTCCTAATCCTTCATTAAATGTGCAATAAGCATAATTTCCAAAAGCTTTATTTTGCAGTTTCCATACTGGCATTGAATAAGTAACAACTCCAGCCATTGGACCAACTGTATTATGATGATGGCATGGATCAAAAATTATTTCTCCTGATGCTGCTAAATTTCTTGCCTCTTCTTCATTAAAAGCTAAACCTTCATATAAAAGTCCTCCTATTATTGCACCTCTTAATGGCTCACTCATTCTTTCCCATGTTATTGGTGGACCTGCATGAAGTATAGTTTTCTTTGTCATACCTGGAATATCCTCTCCAGCTTTTCCAACTCCTAATATCACAGGCTGAGCTGATAATAATCTTTCTATAGCTTCTTTATTAGCTGCTTCTATCTTTATTTTTATAACTTCATCTTCTAATTGATCTAGCTTTTTACTTGATTCACTCGGTGGTCTCCAATTTACATGAATTGATTCTACATTTTGTTCTTTTAAATCCTTGTGAAAAGCTTCTAACCCAAGATTTACAACTTTTAAATCATTTTCAAATAATTTATTTATTAAAGACATACTGCACCTCCTAATCCTTTATAGCTTTAAGAAGCTTTGCAGTAAGTCGTACTGCTTGTGCATTTGATGGCATTAGAATAACGCCTGCAGCTTCCAGCTTTTCTTTTTGTTCTCTGTAACTTTGTGGGTCTTTATCAGTTCCACAAATATAAGCTATTATAGATAAATATTTATTTTCAATTTCAAATTTCTTTTTTGCTTCAATAATATATGGTAGCATTTCACCAGCAGGGTCCATGTTAGATCCATATCCTATTACAAAATCCATAAGAATAACTGCTACTTCTTCATCTAAAGCTTCATTAGGTAATCTTTCAACCCTTCCTATTGGATCAATCATTGGATGTGGTCTTCCAACAGTAAAATCATCATCACCTAAATCTATACAAGTATGCTCTTCACTCTTATGAATATCTTTTAATTTAAACTCTGGTGTTAAAGGTATATTAGAATATATTGAAAAACCTTCCTTACCAAGTAGTTTCATAGCTTCATCCGCTAATGTTCCACCAGTATACAATGCTCTTAAATACTTTTGTGATGGATGTAATTTAGATGCTTCCTTTTCAACTATTTCATTTATTTCATTATCTGACATCTCAAATCCTATAAAATCTTGTGGTTCAATTCCTTTTGATAAATTATAGGCCTTATGAGCTGCATCCTCTAAACTTATACATGCATATGCTCCACTTTTCTCTATTTGACTTCTATCTCCACCTATAAAGTTAACTACAACTGGTTTATTAGTGGTCTTAACCATTTCAAGGATCTTTTCAGCCACTTCCTTTGCAGGAGGTTTAGAAATTAAAACTATTACATCAGTTGCATTATCATCCATTAGTGCTTTAAAGCCTTCAAGCATCATTATTCCGCCTACTTCACTCTTTAAATCCCTACCACCAGTACCTATAACTTGTGATAAGCCTCCCCCTAGTTTATCAATAAGTACAGCTACTTCTTGAGTTCCTGTTCCAGATGCACCAACGATTCCTATATTCCCTCTTCTAACTACATTTGCAAAACATAAAGGAATTCCATTAATTATTGCCGTTCCACAGTCTGGTCCCATAACTAAAAGACCTTTATCTCTTCCTAGTTTCTTTAATTCAATTTCTTCTTCTACAGTTATATTGTCGCTGAAAAGCATTACATTAAGTCCTTTATTTAATGCTTTCTTTGCTTCATAGGATGCATACTTTCCTGGTATCGATATTACTGCCATATTTGTATCATTCATATGATTTACTGCAGCAGTTAAAGTTTTAACCTCAATTTCAGCCTCTTCTTCTTTTTGTTTTGAATTTAATAAGTCATTTACTCTATTTACAACTTTCTCCAGACCATCATTATCTTCTGAATATGCTGAAATGAAGAAATCATTAGGTGTTAATGCTCTTATTTGATCATTCGATAGGTTTAAGTTTTCTGCTAATTCTTTATTTAATTCTGTTGCCATTCCAACAATTACTTCTTTAACACCATCCATTTTCTTAACTTCTTTTGTAATAATCATTAGAGCTACTGAATCGTAGTACACGTTTTTTCTAATATCTACACATAGCTTCATTTCCAATTCCTCCTATATCTAATATCCGTAAAAATGGCAAATCCTATATATATTCCAAATGCCATATCACTACCTGATGTTTCTCCTAAGGAAATAACCCTTTTTAAATCATTTGTTATTCTTACATCATCATACTCAGATAATAATGTAGTCATCAGCTGTTTAATCCCCCTACTTATTGCTCCTTTTGCTGAATTCTTCAGCATTTCACTGCTTACCTTTGTAGTTTTGTTTATTGATTTTTCAATTAATTTATTATTAAACTTATATATATTTTTAATATCTAAGTTGTAATAATCTCGCAAATATATAATTGAAGTCATTAATCCACTTATAAAATCATCTATAGATGGTGTTAATCCATAGCCAAATCCAATTATGTTACCTGCATAGTCTTGAATATTAGCAATATCATAACTTATAACAGCTTTTAAAAATTCTATAAATTTATCTTTTATAAACAGATAGCTTTTATCATTATTTTCCAAACTTAATCCATTATTCAATTTTTTTATATCTGTTATACTTAATTTACAAACTAAACCATTTGAAATGCAGTTTTTAATATCATCTAGCAGTGGATAAAAGAAATCTAGTTTCCCGCATTCAAATAAAATATCTTTCATCTTAATTAAGTTTTTCAAAAGAACCTTTTCTTTAATATAGTTATCTAAACTTTCAATATTCGGATCATAGACTTTTACATTTTTTAAATCAACTTTAAAAGTAAAATTACTACAAATAATGAACTCATCGGTAAATACAAATTTATTATTTATATTTAATTTAATCTTTTTAAAATCAAAGCTAACCGGGTTATCTATAACTATGCTCATGGGAGCTATCATCTTATCTTTTGTTAAAATTGTTATCAGTTTATCTTTATATTCTAAGTTGCAAGCATTATTAAATATTGAATGAGCTTTAGCTATTATTGTAGTACTATCTTTAATTTCTTCTAATAAATCCTTACTAATAAACAATGCTTTCAAAATTCTCATCCTTTTTTCATAATTTTATTCTTATACTTCATTATATTTATATATTCTAGCATTATTTATTAAAGCCTTTGTGTAATGTTTATAAAGATGATACCACCCTTTTGTATATATTTACCAACGCAAAAGTACCTATAGGCCAATCTACTATATTGGCCCATAGGTACTTTTAATCTAATTCTATTATATCTAATATTTTTAAGGCTATCTGCAAATTTAGTCTATTATCGCTTTCATCTATATCTAAACCAGTAATTGCCTTTATTTTATTAACTCTATAAACTATGGTATTGTAATGCATATACATCTTTTCAGAAATTTTTTTCATATTTCCATTAAATTTAAAGTATTGTTTTAATGTTTTCACTAATTCTGAATTATATAACTTGTCATACTCTACTAAAGGCACAATTGTATCTTTACAAAAATCAATAAGTTCACCTTTTAAACCATCATGAGCTAATATTCTATAAATACCTAAATCGTCATAATGAATAATTGATTCAGTAGTACTTTTACTTAAATGTTCAACTATAAGCTTGGCTTGCTCTTGGCTTTTATATAGTTGTGATATATCTAAATAGCTTCTTCCTATACCTACTATTATTTCCATTGAAGTAATCTTCTTTAATGCTTCTGCATAAATCTTCTTACATAACCCTAAAGTATCTTCTTTAATCTTAGCAGGATCATAATCTTTAACGTTTCCATATAAGAGTATAATCCTATCACCTCTCTCTACATAGATTATGTTATTTTTATAGGATTTAATAAGTCTATTTACAATAAACACTAAATTGTTAATATCTTTTTGAGAATGATCTAATACATCTTCATTCCATTCTCTTAAAAGAATTTCTATAACACAATATTTATTATCAATGTTAAACTTGTAATTTTTAGATTTTTCAATAGCTCTTTTTAACCTACTTTGGTTTTTGCTTAGTAAATCATCAAAGAATTCTAATTTATAAGTACTTTCCATACTATAAATAGAAATTCTCTTCGCAAATTCCAACATTATAATGTTTATATACAATTCTATGATCATTTGCTGTAAAGTACTTATATTATACTTATCCATCCATATAAAAACATTACCATATTCAATTTTATCTATTATTATAGGAATAATTACTCTTTTTATATTTTGTCCATTTATTTTATCTACATATTCAAAGAAATGTTTTTTGCTATAATTATTGCTTGTAATAAATTTGTATACTATTTTTTCAATTTCACTTTTATCTATATTTTCATTACATATAATTTCACATTTATCATTTATATTTTCATATATTGCTAAGGTATTTCCAATATTATTGTACATTTTTTTAGCTATATCATTTAGGTTACCACCTTTTATCACAATTTCCATAGCCTCTTTATTATATCTTTCAACCTCTAATAATAAAGTAGTTTGTTCATTTATAACTTGAGTTAGTATAGATGAGATTATATCTGTATGAGATACCGAAAGAGGAACCTCTATAATTGGAAAATTAATTGTGTTTGCTAATTGAAAAATATTTTCTGGTAACTCTTTTATGTATCTTCCAACCTTAATCCCTAGACCTGAGACCCCTTTCTCCTTTAGCTTTGGAATTAATTCTTCTAATATTTGTACATTATCTCTGATAGAATATGCAGTAGTAATTAAAAATTCTCCTTCACTTACCCAATCAATAATATCAGGTACCTCCATCACATTTACTTTTGTTATCTTATTATTTAATCCTATATTTCCAGCAAGCACCGTAGATCCCTTTAATATATCTAATTTCAATAAATTTTCTATCGATATCCCCATATTAGTTTTCATAAAAAACTCCTTTAATATTGATTTGCTAATATTTTAATTTTTACAAATATATATGTTTACTAACAAATTATAATCGGATCTTTACTTGTATATATGATATCAAAATCTTAATTATATATCACATTATACTTTTATCAACTTACTTTCTCTTAAATCATCTTTAGAATAGGATTTAACTATATAAGATA
>NZ_JASCQJ010000022.1:0-59518 GCF_033043255.1 Clostridium lamae
TATCTATTTATTAAATAATTTACTATTTTTTAGGCTTAATTGAGTTTTGAAAACTTTATATTTTTTATATAAAATTAATTCATAATCTTTTCTTGGAGGTGAACTTTATAAAAAAACATAACTATAAAAAAATATTATTTAGCTTATTTTTATCCTTAATCTTTTTAACTTCTAGTTTTCTTATAGACACTATTCCTATTTTTGATAGCATCACTCATGGAGAAGTTACAGTATCTGCCAAAGGTAAGAGTGGTAGTTTTAAAAGTTCTAGTGGATTTAAGAGTTCTAGTAGTTCTAAAAGCTCTAGTAGTTTTAAATCAAGTGGTGGAAAATCAAATGTAAAAAATTCTACTAGTAGCTTCAAAAGTGGTTCCTTTAAGAGTTCTAGCTCTTCTAGTAGCTCTAGTTCTAATAGTTCTAAGAGTGAAAGTAGTTCTAGTAGCAACTCTGGAAATTTTAAGAGTGGTTCATATAGTACTAATGTAGACAAAGGTAAATCTGGAGCTTCAAAGGGTTTCTCTTCTGGATCCTACAGTACTTCAGACAAAAATAGCACAACCCAAGATAAAGATTATAATAATCAATCATCAAATTATGGTAACTACGATGATTATGATAGTGGCTTCTCATTAGGAGATGTACTCTATGGCCTATCTGCAATGAGGAACCTAGGTCTTAGATCTGGAGGAGGGGGAACATCCTTCGGCTCCATAATTACAATGGCCGTAATATTCATAATTATAGTTAATGTAATAAGAATTTATTTAAAGAGAAGAAAATATTAATTAGGAGGATATTTATGGGTATCTTTACAAGAATGTCAAACATGTTGAAATCTAAAGTGAATTCTACTTTAGATGAAATGGAAAATCCAATAGAATTATTAGATCAAAAACTTAGAGATATGGAAAAACAATTAAATACTGCAAAATTAAACTCGGCTCAAATAATAGGTAATGCTCATGAAATAAAAAAGAAAATGGAAGCTTGCGAAGTTGAAGTTAAAGACTATGAAGATAAAGTTAAATTAGCTTTATCAAAGAATAATGAAGACCTAGCTAAAAGAGCCTTATCTAGAAAAATTGAATCTGAAAAGAAATTAGAAAGTTTAAAAACTAGTTATGAAGCTGCAAGAAATCAAGCTGATACAATTAAGAAAAATCTTGCTGCCTTAGAAGCTGAAATAGATAAAACTAGAAACTATAGAGATGAAGCTGCTGCTAGATATAGCAATGCTAAGGCTAGTCAAAAAGTTAATGAGGTTCTTGCAAATGTTCAAACTAAATCTAACTCTATAGAAATAGATAGTATAGAAAGAAAAATTCAAAAGCATGAAGCTTTAGCTAATGGCTTAAATGAGCTTAGAAATGTAGATACATTTGAAAGTGAATTTGAAGCTTTAGATACTGTTGACTTAGATTTAGAACTTGAAAAGTATAGAAATAATAATTAGGTGATTAAATGTCTAATACAATAGATTTCATTAATAACGAAAGGGATACTATAGGAAAAACTTTTACTGAAATCACTTATGCTATAAGTGAAGTTAGCCCTTTCCTTGATTCAGCCTTTTTAAGAAGAAGAAAATATTATTCAAAGCTTCCTATATTAAAAAATTATATAGACATGCTAGATGATGCAGAATATTCAAGTAAAAATAAAAAATTTCGTTTTTTTAGTAAAGATGATAGTGTACTAAAATTAGAAAAATATAAGCAAGATAATTTAGAAGTATTTAATCAAATGCAAGATTGTTCTAAGTGTACCTGTCTTAATTGTATTAAAGAGTGTGATTTCAAAAGTTGTAGTGGATGCAGGGTGAATTCTTATATAAAATCTTGTGATAAGTCTAATTTAAATGTACGTTTTCATAAGAACTTTATTTTAGATCTTACTAACAATAACACCGGAAAATCTAATAGGTATAAAGTTCTTGCAACTATAGAGAATTGTATCGATGATAAACTTTATATAGCACTTGAAAATTTAATGGATAATAGTGATAAGCTTCTTCTATATTACTATCCAGGTATTTCATCTGATGATTTTGGTGAAATTACTGATGAAGAAGAATTCAATTTAGTGGTTGAGACTTATGAGCAAGCTTAGTGCTTCGCACAATGGTTAATGCATAATAGCTAATGCGTAATGCATAATGCATAATTTTTGAAATAACTCAGAGGAGCTGAGTTATCAGAAATTAAGTAATGTGAAAATTCCTTACGGAATTTTAAATTAAATAAATAAAAACATAGAACCCATTGGCTTTTGGTTAATGGGTTCTATTTAATATATATAATTCTCTGCTATTATAAAAATTTATTTTTATTCATCATATTGTCTAATAAGTTATTATTGTAGTTTCAAAAAATCTTTCTTGAAATTCTACTAGCGCCTTTATTTGCTCTTTGTTATATTTATTTAATTCTTTGCAAACTACTAATTTATCTTCGATATCATTTATTCTTTTTATTATTGCTACAACATATCCTTCGTATGTTTCTAAAGGTTCAAACTCTCCAATAATATATACATCAATTTCTTCACCATCTCCTGATATAGTATTAGGAATAAATCCATAATTTAATGAGTATATAAAGTTATGTTTAGGATGCTTGGAGCCTAATGGTCTATCAATTTTAACCTTAATAAAATTACCCAAATAATATTCCATATAATATTCTCCTATCCTAATATTTTTTATCTCTTAATACTTTAATTTCCTCTATATCTAATCCTGTTTTATCTGCTATAGTTTCATTATCTAAAATGTCTAATAAATTTTTAGCGATTTCCAATTTTGCTTTTTTTTCTGCTGAACTAATCATATTAGCTCTTTCATGAAGTGATCTTTCTCTCTCATAGTAAATTCTCATAGTTTCTTCATCACTACTTAAGTATTCGATTTTTTGTTCAGCTTTCTCTATTGCTGTATCCAAACTAATCAACTCCTTCAATGTAGTTATTTTGTTTCTCCACAAATACGCTTCATGTTATCATAAACAAATGAGATTTTACCATTTATTCTTCTGTTTATTTTCTACATAATTATGGTATAATTCTAAAATATTATTTAGAAATTCCGTAGTGGATGTCTACGGGGGTTTTGAACATTTTATCCTCCTTGGACTATTGGTGATACTTCATCATAGTTAGGGGGTGGTATTGGATATGCTAGAATTAATTATAAAAGGCTTAATTGCTATTTATATTATTAGATTGGTTTTAAAATATAATATTTTTGTTTCTAAGTTAATAATTAAGATTAATTTTCTTGGCCTTCATATAGAACTTAATAGCAAAGAGAAAAAGCACCCATCCGACAAAGAATAGTGCTTTAAACTCTTAATTAAATACATATTTAATTCATCCAATAGCCCTAAAACAAAATAAATGTTCTAAGGATTGCTTAGTGCTACCAACACTAAGCTTTTCTTATTTAGCTTTGCATAAGTTCGATTTTACTAAATCATAGATTTAGAATCTCACTTATATTATAGCAAATTTTTATAAAAAATAAACCTGTATAATTTTTTATTTTAAATTTTTAATATTAATAATATAAATTGTAATTTATAAGACTATTGAATTCCAATTTACCTATCTCTTTCTTAATTCATAAAGAATTTATTATAAAAAATTATTATGTGAATAATAATCAATAATTGGAACCCCTTTATCTATTAGGTAATTTCCTACTGCTGTCTCGATTTCTTTTCTCTTTTTTATCTTAAAAATCAAATACTTTTTTAATGACATCATATTTGCTATCGTAAAACTTGTATCTCTTTCCACCCCATTTAGGTTCTTCCCAATTGCAGTTTTTAACAATTATTCCACTATTGACAACCTCATGTTCAATACCATCAAGTTCTATTCTATTAACTTGACTTTTCTGATTATCCACGTTGCCTTTTATCAAATCTAAAAATTCATTTACATATAAAAATACCTCTTCAATAGGTACCGTTTTTCTTTCGCTTGTATAATAGCGGTTCTTGTACGTTCATTATTTTTGCGATCAACAGAAACAAGTACGCGTTGTCCACTTGATACTTCATATTACATAAGGTACCTCCGTTAAATTAGTATTTACATTTCACTTTAAAAATATTACTTAATTTATATAAATAGAACTGACACAAGTGCAATATATCTAATTTTCAATAATAAAAATAGCCTTAAGCATTTTATATCAATACCTAAGGCTAATAAACTTATAGACTTTCTTTATTTAATTATATAGAAATATGCAAGAACTATTATTCCAAGAACAATTCTATACCATCCAAAGAATTTGAAATCATTCTTCTTGATATATGCCATTAAGAATTTAATTGCTATTACTGATACTACAAAAGCAACAACTAATCCAACAGTTAATAGCATAATCTCACTTCCTGTAAAGTTAAATCCAAACTTAAGTAATTTTAATGCACTTGCACCAAACATAACTGGTATAGCAAGGAAGAATGTAAATTCAGCTGCTATAGTTCTAGATACACCTATTAATAATGCACCTACTATTGTTGCACCAGAACGTGAAGTTCCTGGGAACACTGCCGCTATAAGTTGCCATACACCTATTATTATTGCAGATGTATATGTTATATCAGCTAAACTTGTAATAGTTGGTCTTTTACCTTTATTGTAATTTTCAACAACAATAAATAATATACCAAAGATAATAAGCATTACTGCTACTGTAGTTGGGTTATAGAATAATTCATTAAGCTGATCGTCAAATAAAAGTCCTACTACTGCTGCTGGTAAACATGCAACTATTATCTTAAACCACATAGAGAAAGTTTCTTTTTCTATATGCATTCCCTTTTTATCAAACTTAAACGGGAAAATCTTTTTCCAATATAAAATAACAACTGCCATAATAGCACCAAGCTGAATAACTACTAAAAACATCTCCATAAATTCTGGTGATACTTTAAGCTTTAAAAATTCATCTACTAATATCATATGACCTGTACTACTTACAGGAAGCCACTCTGTAATTCCTTCTACAACTCCAAGTATTATGGCTTTAATAATTTCTAAAAACTCCATTTAATTCCCTCCAAATATAGTCTACTTGCTCTGTTTCATATATTATACCATGCTATAACACTGTTTTTTGAATCTTTTTAATTGTTTTATTTAATCTTAAGAATCTTTTTAATTATTTTATTTAATCTTAATAATCTTTTTAAAAGTACTTATAGATAAACTTGCTAATAATCCAAAGATCAAAATACAAACTAAAAGGCTTATTAAGTAAACAACAAATAAGTTTTCACTCATAAAATCGCTCAGTACCTTTATTGCAAAGAAACTATGAATTGCTCCTACAATAAGTGGTAATATATAAAACATCATTACTTCTTTCTTTATTACTTTATTTATATCCTTTTTATCAGCACCAATCTTTAATAATGTATTGTATTTTTCTTTATCTTCATTAGCATCGCTATATATTTTCATATAAATTATACTTCCATCTGCTAAAATAAATACTAAAAATAAAAATGATCCTATTGCGTAGACAATCTTTAACCAAGATACAGAAGCAAGGTCATATGCCCCATAATAAGCTAAACTATTGTCGGTAATAACCTCAGCATTTTCTAATTCATTTGTTATATTTTCAATTTTATTTTCTACTGACTTTTCATCACTATATTTAACTCCATAAAAATTTATCTCTGTGCCATAAGCTTTAAGATTATTATACATATCATCACTTACTATAAAAGTTCCGTTGTTTAATGAAGTTCCTAAAAGCTCTGTTCTTGTATATTCTAATATCTCTAAATTAATATCTCCTATAGTTATAGATAATGGATTGCTAGCAAGACTCATTAATGTTCCAGGCCTTTGAAGATAAATAGCATTGTTATCCTTAAGCTCATTTTCTTCTAATAAATTTTCACCTTTTTTATTGGTAATTATATTAAAAATTTCTTTAGCTTCACTATACGGTAATACGTTTGTTTTTAATTTTCCTATATTAAATAATTCACTCCCTGAAAGAATAGAACCATTTTCTGATGAATCTATTATTAAAACCTTATTATCTACTACATACTCTTCTTTACTTACTTTAGAAATAATATTATTTATAGTATCTTTTTTAATGCTATCTTCTGAAGCAAAGGCAAAAGTATAAAGCATAGAATTTCTTTCAGCATTATCATATAGCGTTTTCATAGATGCCGCTGTTCCAAGAACTGTTATAGCGCAAGCTGTAACCCCTGCAATTGTTGCATATGTTGTTGAATTTTTTCTTAATCTATATGCTAAATTATTTATTGTAATTATATTTTCACCTTTATATAAAATATTTTTATGCTTTATTAAAAGATTAAATATTATAGGAATTACACTACCAAAAAGCCCATAAGTTCCTATTAATACTAATACTAAAGCTTTAAAAGCATTAAATACATTTCCTGATGAACCTGTTGTAACTGCAAATCTATATCCTACACCTATTGTAATTAAAGACAAAAGTGCTATTAAGTAAATTATAAAATTAATTTTAGGCATTTTCTCTTGTTTCTTATTTGCATTTAAAAGCTCTATAACATTACTTCTTATAATATTTATAAAACCTTTTATGCTCATAAATAAAAATATAACCATAAATATTATTACAGTTAATATAATAGCTCTTGGTTCTATATTAAATTTTATATCAATATTGAAACCTGCAAACTTAAATATTACCATTTGAAATAGCTTTGATGATAAAATACCTATACCTATACCTAATAAACATGAAGTTATTCCTATAAGCATTACTTCAACAAAATAAATCTTACCTGTTGTATATGAGTCTATCCCCATGAAAGTATATATTCCAATTTCTTTTTTTCTATTCTTTAAAAATATGTTAGTAGCATACCATATAAAAAATATCATAAAGACAATAAGTACTACCGCTGTTGCATAAGTAAGAACTTTTGTATTATTTTCATTTATAGCTCCTAAGCTTGAAAAAGATTCACCTTGTATAAGAATAAAAAGGTTACTTAGTATTGCTACTGAAAATATCATTGATATAAAAAACATTCCATAAACTTTAATATTATTTTTAAAGTTATTGTAGGCTATAGAAAAAATACTCATTACTTAGCACCTCCCATAGCCGCTAACATATCGATTATTTTTCCATAAAACTCCTTTTTATTATTACTAGAATCTAATCTACATTTTATTTCTCCATCACTTAACATATAAACAGACTTTGAATAACTTGCACATAATGCATCATGTGTAACCATTACTATAGTTGCATTTTCCTCTTCATTTGCTCTTTTTAATGATTCCAAAAGATCTGAGGATGATTTAGAATCTAAAGCACCTGTTGGCTCATCTGCAAATATTATTTTAGGCTTAGTTATTAATGCTCTTGCAGCAGCCCCTCTTTGTTTCTGTCCTCCTGATAACTCATAAGGGTATTTCTTTAAATGCTCTTCTAATCCAAAGATTCTAGATATTCTTCTTACTTCATCTTCAATTTCTTTACTTTTCTTTCTACCTAATGCAAGTGGCAAAGCTATATTATCCATAAGGTTCATATTATCTAAAAGGTTATAATCTTGAAATATAAAGCCTATTTTTTCTCTTCTTAATTTTGATAAGTCTTTATTCTTAACTTTTACTACATCTATATTGTCTAATAAAATTTCTCCTTTAGTTGGTTTATCTAAAGTAGATATAAGATTAAGTAAAGTTGTTTTTCCAGCTCCTGAAGGTCCCATTATAGATATAAAATCTCCTTCATTTACATTTAAAGATATATTATTTAAAACTTTAGATTTAAATCCTCTAGTTCCATATTCCTTAGATACATCTTTTAGCTTCAATACTTCCTTCATATTTTTTACCTCCAAATTCAAACTATATAATTATTTTAATAGTTTTTCATTATGGATTCCTTCGCTTAACATTACTTTTAAAGTTCTAATGTTACATTTTCGTAACACTAAGATAATCTGATATTTTATAGAACTTAATTGTAAATAAAGTATAATTATCTTTTACTGATTCAACTTCTATGCTATGTTCTAACTTATCAATTATTTTCTTAGAAAAATATAGCCCCATTCCTGTAGATTTATAAACTGAGTTTCTACCATTACTACCTGTAAAGCCTTTATTAAAAACTCTATCCAAATCTTCTTCATCTATTCCTATTCCATTATCTTTTATTTTTAATTCAATATATTTTTCTTTTTCTCCAGCACTAAATTTAATAACTCCATTCTCCTTTGAATATTTTATAGAGTTATTTATAAGCTGTCCTAAAATATATGTAATCCACTTTTTATCGGTATAAACTTTAAAATCTAAATTATCCAGCTCTAGACTTATATTATTTCTAATTAAAAAGAAAGCATTATTTTTTACTGCTGTTCTTACAATATCCTTTAAATTTTCTTCTTTTATAAAAATATCTTCTGCTGAAGCTGTAGCCCTACTCCCATACATAACTGAATTAACTAAGAAGTTCATTTTTTCTAACTCATTTTCTATAGATGAAATCATATCATCACTATCTCTATCTAAAATTATTTTCATTGCACTTAAGGGAAGCTTTATCTCATGAACCCACCTTGAAATATATTCTTCCATATCCTTTAACTGCTCTTCACAAGATTTAGTTTCATTTCTAAGTTTATTATCTTTATAATCTATAATATAATTAATTATTTTCCCCTCAAAAAAATCATCCTCTATACAATAGCTATCAATATCTTTTTCTTCCTCTATTAATTCTATTATTGAGCTGTATCTATCTTTAAATTTTCTATAATCTAAAATAGTAAATATAATAAATACAGTTATAATCAAAATATCTAAATATATTAAATCACTTATATTTTTTATACTGTTCAAAGAAAAAAGATACAAATTAATTATTAAAAATAATACTCCGCTATAAATAAAAACTGATAACCTTTCTTTAAAAAAATCTTTAGTTTTCACTACACCATATACCCTAACCCCTTCTTAGTTTTTATAAAATCTTCAACTCCTATATCCTTTAACTTACCTCTAAGCCTCGTTATATTTACAGTTAAAGTATTGTCATTTACAAATTCATCATCATCCCAAAGACTCATCATAATTTTATCTCTTGATACTACCTTTCCCTTATTCTTTATAAGTAAAGATAATATTTTAATTTCATTCTTAGTAAGCTCAAGCTCCTTATCCTTGTATCTAAAAATACATCTTTCAATATCTAAAACTGCATCATTATAATAAACTAGCGAATCAGAACTTACATAATCATAACTTCTCCTAAGTAAAGCATTAATCTTTGAAATTAATACCTCTACAGAAAAAGGCTTTGTAATATAATCATCTCCACCATTATTCATTCCCATAATAATATCCATATTAGAATCCCTTGAAGATAAAAATATTATAGGAACCTTTGAAATTTCTCTTATTTTTTCGCACCAATAAAAGCCATCATAAAAAGGTAAATTAACATCCATTAATACAAGACTTGGTTTTTTATCTATAACTTCCTTCACTATATCATCAAATTTATCTATTAACTCTACTTCAAAAGCCCATTTCCTCAATGATAAAGATAACTCTCTAGCTAAATCTATATCATCCTCAATCAATAGTATTTTCTTCAAAGTATTCACCTCTAACTTAGTATCTATATTTTCTAATAAAATATTACCATAGTTTTACTATTAAATGTATTTTTAATAATTGTGATTATAATAAAATAAGTGTATATATTAAGCGCTTTTTAACTTAATATATACACTTATATATGCATTTCTAAGACTATAAGAATTATTTAAAGCAACCCCATATAATATTAATTCTAATCAGTAAGTTTTTAATAAAATAAGCTTGTCATACTATTTATGGTACGGTTCTCTGCGACAGTAGAAAATGAGTTTTTTCTAAATTACTATATACAACTTCTTTCTTCTAATCATAAAGATTTTCATAAAAATATGACTACCTCTAATTACAACTTTTATTTTTTTATTTTCTTTTTTACCCTTCGTCCAACCTCATTTAAATTTAGACTTATTCCACCAATACCTGGTTTAAGTTCTATAATATCTCCTTTTGATAATTCTTCCATTTTTCTACTTAGTTTATCTGTATTTTTATCCATTTTATTTCCTATCGTTTCCATTGTTTCAATTATCCATTCTATATTTAAATTATATTTATTTCCATTATATTTAATTATATCTGCAAAAAAATCAATAAGACTTTTTGAATCTACGTCTATATCTATACTTGCCATTAGTTCTATACAGTACTTAAATAAATTTCTCTCATCTTCATTCCCATTTATTGCACGTTTACCTAAACTAAATATAGACTCCCAAATTTCTAACCTCAGCTTCTTTGAAAATTCGGATAAAACAGCAACATCCGGTGGGTTCATTAAATACTCTATATAATAATCTTTCATATAAACTTTATTTATATTCATTAAACGTTTCAATATATATTCAATGTGTTTTAATTTATATATCGGACTATCATAATCTTTTTTCAAAAATTGCTCTGCCTCAGAACTACTAAAATTCAAACAATCTAATTCTTCTAATGAAAAGTAAAATCCATTGTTATCTATTGTACAATACACTGAATATTCTTTTATTACACCATTCTCAAACCAAATCGTTCGATTTCCCTTTGCTCTATAGATATAATTAAACCTTCCATTAGCTGCATAAATATTTTCATCTAAAATAAATCCTGAGTGCTCTATATAGTCAATATTACGGTCAGATTCTTTTCTTATATTCTTAATATCAACATATATTTTTACCACTACTTCTGAGAAAATTTCATTATGTTTCAAATCATACTTAACCAATAAGTTATGTATATTTCTAAGCGTATCTAATGTAATATACTTACCATACTTCCATGATTCTTCCAAAATTTTTGTTATTAATCCACTCATTATTTTATCAGATTTAAGTAACATTAAAGATGCACTCTCCTTTATACCCTTTTACTTTTGCTACAACTTTGCTAAATATATTTTAAATATCATTTCCCAGTATAATGCTATTATTTTTTCAATCTATACAAATTAAACCCAAACTAGAGTTATAATGAACTTTTTAATTCCTTATTACCAAACAATATTTATAAACTTAAAGTAATAACCGCACTTACTTGTGATATGTTTCTCATATCAGTGGCAAGTAAGATTTTTAGATATCCACTATTTACATAAATCATTCATAAAGAATTTTAAATTCCAAAGATAATTTTGTTGAGAATAATTATATAATTGTCTTACCATATCTTCTGGTATGTATTTCTTTTCTTTATGCCACGTGTCGGTAGCTTTAAAGCTCTTTCCAACACAATATGTATTAGCATTCTGCCCAACCTTTGCTAATACCCAATCCAATTCCTTAGTTATATATTGAAATAATCTTGGAGGCATTTTATTATAATCGTATTTAACAATAATATCCAGTACAATTTTCAAGTAATTATCATATGCAGTGAAATTACCATCCATAGTTGTTTTTTTATATACCCTACTAAGACATCTTATCAAAAATTCTATGTACGAATTAATCATGTTATATTCGAACTTAGATACTAAATCTAATAGTTCTGCTCTAAACTCTCTTTTACTTATGAACTTTTCTATTAATTCTTCATCATCTTCAATTAGTCTTCCACAAAGAATCTCTAATTCATTCGACATATTATCATATTCTTTCTTCTTATCAATTAAATAATCACTTAATTCCTCTAAAAAATCTCGTATATCGCATATCTCTATTATTATATTGCCATTTTCATCCCTATAAGGATTCTCCTTAGGCTCCGATGTCCAAAAAGCTTGCACTATATCATATGGATATTCATTTTTTTCTGTGTATATATTTTTTGACCAATCTAAAGATGATAAAACATTCATATCTCCCAAGCTATATCCCAGAACTAATGTGGTAGATTCCCTAATTGTCATAGCTAACTTAGATTGCCTATATTCATTTGGTCTAAAAAGTGGAATATAGTCATCTTGTGTTATAATTATTGAATCCTTATCCAGTCTTGTCCCATGTATATGGTATATTGGAATAATCCCCTTAGGTGCAGATAGGTAATTAAGCGGACTTAAGCTTTTACATTTCCCTGTCAATATTGACTCTAATACTAAATCATAATTGGTAGTAATTATCCAATTTGGCTGAATTTTATCAAACAGCTCCCTAAATACACATATTCTTTCTTCATTTGGTATCCAGTTTGATACCTCACACACCTTCTCCTTAAATATCGACTTAGCATCATAATAGCTATTTTTATACCTGCTTTGTAATTGTTTACATAATATAGTCGATAATTCTGGTAATGATATCCCTATTAAATCATTTTTATCAGGGAAATCCAATTCTAACTTTTTACTTACTTTATTTATTAGTTCAAACCAATTTAATGCTGGTTCACCACTTCCACCAAAAACCCCCTTAGAAAATCCTGCTCCAACAAACATCCCTAAATTCCCATAATTATATGAATCAAATAGTTTTTCAAATACTATTTCCCTACTTAACTCTTCACATACTATTTCCTTATTTAGCCATTCACTCATTATCCCCTTACTTTGTATTTCATCTTTTATACCCTCTTCATACATTATTTATTCCCCCCTATTCTATACTTCCAATCATTAATATTAAATAAAATACTTAATATACCTTCTTGTATTTAATATACTTGCAATAAATATTTAGTATTTCTGCTTCAAAATTATACCATATTAGTTATTAAATATATATTCCTTATATATATTTATTGTAAATTTCATCAAAATAAATTAGCAAACCTCACCTCGTAAATTTTATTATTAATAGCTTCAAAATTAAAGTCTCCAGTATTACTGAATAATTTCTTTGCCTCTTTTCTAGCCTTTTTATTAATTGCAACTGTCCAACAATTTTCTAAGCTAATTTTTATATTATATATTCTTTTTCTTTTTTCACTAGTTGCAAGTCTTATATTACTATAACTAAATTTAAAATATCTATTGAAACACTTCCTAACATAAATAAAAAAAGGCATACCTTCTCCATTACTTATATATTTTACTGATCTATCATCTATAATTAAATTTATTTCTTAACTTATCTCCACTGATAAATTATTATTTTAAATATTATCATATGTAATGACTCATGATTTTACTTTCTCTATTTCTTAATATATTACTTATGATAAGATATTTGTACCTATAAGTATAGCCTTAACCAAGTAACTTCAAGAATTAATACTAAAACCTCATTTATTTGTGATACGGTTCTCCGTAACACCTCTAAGTGAGGTTTTTAACCCTTCTTAATTATCATTATTTATATTATTTAATATTTCTTTCGCCTCAAAATACTCTTGACTTTTCTCTAAAAATCTCTTGCTAAACAATGAGTATTTTTCACTTTTATCTCCTAACTCTTCAATTGTTTCAATAGATTCTTTGAGTTTACGTATTTTATTTGATTTAATTCTTTCGGTAGATGCTTGTTCAATTTCTTTTAAATACTGTGATAATTTTTGTTGATACTCAGATAATCTAACTAATAAGTCAGCTCTAGCTTTCAATAGTCTAGTTCCATTTAAGCTACATACATCTATTGTTAATGATGCTTTTTCATAATACACTTTATCCCCTTTTGCTACCATATTAATTAAATTAAAATCTATATACTTTTCAGTATCATCAATTGATGGGTTTAATATTGGCTCTTTAATTGTATCATGATTAGATTTTGAATCATTGCATTTTCTACAAATAGGTAATAAGTTATCCCACTCAAATGTAAGCTTATGATATAAAGACTTAGGTACAAAATGTTCTACCTCGAGATTTCCTCCTTCTGAAGGTACACATTCGCAAAATGCACATTTCCCATAACTTGCTTTCGCCAACTCATCCTGTATATCTTTCTCTCTGTAGTATTTTAATAATTTTTCTTTCTCAGCTTTAGGAATTTTTGAATATGCCCCATATTTATTCACAGCATCATCTAATTTTTTTGTCCAGACACTACAATTATCCTTTAATATACTTGGTGGCTCAGATGACTTAATTATTCTAATCATATTAATCCTCCAATTGTAGCTCTGCTAATTTTATTTTTAATACTGAAGCTATTGTATCAGATGGATGTGATACTCTTTGGAGACTTTGTAATATCTCCCTAAGTTTGCCAATTTTTTTTTCCTCAACAGCCTTCATACCTTCACTAACTAATACTTCGTATACCTTATTAGATAAACTTGAAACTCCCATTACATCTTCTAATATTTGGTCTGTATTCCACCCACTATAACTTCTATTGTTAGTATTTACATTTATAACTCCACTATCTATAGAATCTAAAATTATTATTTCTCCATCGCGCGCCGTAGCTATCATATGTGGTGAATGAGTTGTAACAATAAACTGTACATTAGGAAATATATTTTGTAGTGAACTCCTTAATGTTAATTGCCACTCAGGATGTAAATGTACATCTATCTCATCAATTATTACAGTTCCTTTAGCATTTTTTACTATCATGTCTTCTCCAGTATTAGTTCTTTCTATCCATTCAAAAATACTTAAAACAATTGATAATACTGATTGAAACCCTGATGATAACTCTTCCAAATAACAAATTTTATCATCAACTCTGAATTTTGGTTCTAATTCTCTTTCGATTGAGACAAATTCAAAATCTACATTAGCTGGACCTAATTTACTCAAATTAAAAATTAACCACTCCCAGTTTTGTCTCTCTATAATTGCCCAATCCTTATCAATTTGAAAATATCTATTAATCATCCATTGTTTAACATTTGGTAAAATCCCCCCATTCAAATTATTCGCTGCATTCCTTATATATTCTTGTCTAGAGTCATCTACATTTAATTCTCTCCTCATTCCTTCAATAGCTTTATATTCTATTCTCCTAAATGCTCCTAAAACCATTGGACAAAAATTAATTTTATTTATATCAAATCTATAATATGTATTGCTCACCCCATTACTAGGTGGCTGTATCAAACTGCTTATATTTGGAAAACTCCTATATAAATTTTTGATATTACAATATTGTCTATTCGGGACTACTCCTATTCTATCTACTTCATTATTTCTCACTATATCTATCCAAGTTTCAAAATTTTCTTCGTATCTTGAATCCTCCTGCCCATATTCAGAATAAGACAAAATTATAGCTCTTAGCAATGACGTTTTTCCACATCCATTTTTACCTACTATAAAATTAAAGCCTTTATTAAACTCTACATTTAATTCATTAAAATACCTAAATCCTTTTACATGCAAATTTTTAATATAACTATGACTCATAAATATCCCCCTCATTATCTATACCTCTACTAAATTAAATTATATAACATAATTTAATTTTATCATATATTTCCATTTTAAAACTGTATAGTATTCTATTCAAAGTAGTTTATGATGCTATATTTTTACACGTAAGAGTAGTCTTAAGTAAGCCATATTCATATTTAAGACTATAAACCTCATTTATTTGTGATATGGTTCATTTTTCATTATTCTAAATTCTATATATTAATCATTAGCACTTAATTTATAAAAGAAATTATAATATCTTTATTTCATTTTTCTTTAAGTATATTTTTATTAGTATCATTTCATATTTAATCTTATATAAATATACTACTATTCAAATTAGATTACCTTTGTAACATTATATAATTAATAGAGATATCCCCTTAATTCCATAAGTTCTTTAAATGTTCCCTTTTCTTCAACTTGCCCTTCTTTTGAAACAACTATTTCATCATATTTATCTAACAAAGTTTCTTCTAATTTGTGAGTGACAATTATTCTTGTTAATCCACTAATACTAAGGATATCATTTTCTATTTGGAATGCTATTTGATTATCTAATGCAGCTGTAGCCACATCCATTAATAATATAGGTTTTACTCTAAGTAAACATATTGCAATAGAAATACGTTGCTTTTCTCCTCCTGATAATTTCTTCCTTCTTAATCACATTTATAATCTAAGCCCTTCTCACTTATTAAATTTGATAATCCACTAATATTAATAGTTCTTTTAACTTTATCTATATTAAATTCTTTAAACATAGTTATATTGCCTTTAATGCTTTTATTAAATAAAAATACATTTAGTTACAGTACATTAATATTTTTAGAACAGTTTTCTCGTCATATGCTGTAAATTTTTATAAAAAATAAGATAGGGTTTATACTATCTTAAAAATTACTCTATTTTATTGATTTAATTTTTTCTATATTAAAAACTACATAGAAATATTAGCACCACTGCCATATTTCATAATGAAAACATAACCTTTTCCACTCAATGTAATAAATATTTTTTTCATGCTTTATAACTTTACATAAAAATGAGATAATCCTAGTTAAATATTTCATACTTAAATAGGATTATCTTACTGAAAACATATATACTTATCTAAATTAATATTCAATTAATTTAATCCAATAGCCCTAAAACAAAATTAACTCTCTGAGAATGCGACTATCACAAATCATAGATTTAGGATCTCACTTATATTATATAAATTTATTATAAAAGATAAACTTGTATCTTTTTTTATTTAAAAGTATATTACTCAAATTAATCTTTATCTATTATTACTCTCATATTTTCATCATACTTAATTCCTAATTCTTTATATAATCTATCATTCAGCTCTGTAAGCTTATCATGATATTCTCTATAATCACTACTTATTATCTTCATATTAGGTAAAAAGATATCGTAATATCCACTACTACTAAAAAAGTCATTGATTTGCTTTTTAAATTTATAGAATGGATTCATTACTTTTAATAATGATTCATCATTTAATTTTTCTATATTTGTTAATAGTTTTTTCTTATATTCTTCTAACTCTTCCTCTGTAGCATTAAGTATCTTATTCATTTCATTCATAATATTTTCATTAACCTGTTCATGCATTTCATTGTTTGTATTTTCATAACCTATTTCAATGATTCTAGGTATTTTAATTTCAGGCATATTATCTAGAAAATCAACTATTTCGATCCATGCTCTATATTTCTCCACTGTATCTAAAGGCTCATTTAAATAAGGTTTAAAGTGATATGCTAAATATCTTCCTAATCCACTTGGAAAAGCCCTAATTAACTCTTTGCTAATGAATTCTCCATTACTTTTTTCAATATTAATTATTTCTTCATTTAACTCACTTATGATAGTTTCATTGAAATCACTCATCATAATTCTTTCCAAATAACTTTTTTGCATTTTTAATTGAATTTCTTTTTTAAACTTATCTTCCATAACATTATTAAGAGTTGTTTTTTTATCTGTACTCTTTATTATTATTTTAATGTCTTTAATTGGTATATCTAACTTTCTATATAGTGAAATCTCATTTAATAAAACTATATCTGACTCTAAGTATTCTCTGTATCCATTACTACCTTTTTTAGGCTTTAACAAACCTTGTTTTTCGTAATAACAAATTGCTTTTTTAGTTAATCCAGTTGAACTGCATACTTCATTAATTAACATATCATCACCTCTCTTCTTAATATTAATCTAAGACCTTAGGTTTCAGTCAATATAAAAATTTATTCTTCTTATATTTAAGCATTTAAGTTAGCTGTAAATAATCTTCTCTATAAATATTATAGCTCTTCTATATAGTTGATAGAGTCAATAAAAAATTATATAATTGACTCAATTAATAAATCACAATAATTTACATATTGGGAGGATTCTGTATGAAACAACTAAAAAGCCCTCGCTTGATGCTTGTGGCGTCAATGATAATATTCGGTACATTAGGACCTTTTGTACGAAACATCTCCGTATCATCTGGAGAACTTGCATTGTATCGTGCTATTTTAGCAGCTCTATTAATTGCTATATTTCTTATAGTAACTAAACAAAAGATACCATTTGCAAATATAAAAAAAGAAGTCCCTTTATTGATTGCATCAGGAGTAGCAATGGGTATTAACTGGATTCTTTTATTTCAGGCATATAAGTACACTACAGTTTCAGCTGCAACATTAAGCTATTATTTTGCTCCTGTTATCGTAACAATTGTCTGCCCTATTCTTTTCCACGAAAAATTAACTAAAAAACAAATTATTTGCTTTATCATGTCTACCTTGGGACTTGTTATGATTACTGGTATTGGTGATATAGGTGGTGGAAGTGACTTTATAGGTATTTTATTTGGATTAGGTGCAGCAGTATTTTACGCTACTGTTGTTCTACTTAACAAATTTATTAAAAATGTTGAAGGAATTCATAGAACCTTTTTACAATTTATTTCTGCAATTATAATTTTAATTCCTTATGTTATGTCAACTAGTGGAGTAACTTTAGGTAATTTAAATAGTATTGGATGGGTTAATCTATTAATTGTTGGACTTATTCATACAGGAGTAACATACTGTATGTATTTTTCATCTTTGAAAGAATTGCCTGGACAAAAAGCTGCTATTCTTAGTTATATAGATCCTTTAGTTGCAGTTGTTATTTCAGTTACTATTTTAGGGGAAACAATGACAGCTTGGCAGATAATAGGTGGATTTTTAATTTTAGGATTTACTCTTTGGAATGAAATTACACCAAAAGATCATCCTTAAATTGCCACTCCCATTACTTATGATTGATGCTTCAAAGCCAGAGAACTTATCATAAACTACCTCTTAATTCATAAATACTAATAAAAAAGAGCCATCGCATAATGAATTAAATTTTCATTATCCATAGCTCATTTTTTATATTAAAAATAATTACAATTTACTCTTAAGTTTAATTGTTTATAGTAATCTTGTCCTTCATATTTATCAAACTTATTGTCTTTTCATCTGCCATAAAAACATTAAGACAGCGGTAATTACTGTGATAATTGCATATATAGCAACAGGATAAACACTTGATATTGCTCCTACAAAATCTCCATTTATCATAGCTCTTTCTAGTTCTACTGCATGAACGAATGGTAGTAAATTTGCTATTTTACCAAATATACCACCTACCAGTTCTAAGTCAAACCATACTCCAGAAAACCAACCACATAAATTTGTAAGCAATGCACCACAAATTCCACCAACTTGCTTTACATTGAAAATACTTCCACATAAAAGTCCAAGTGCAATGTGGAAAATTGCCATTGGAATAATCATTAAAATAGCATATATAATATTTATTGTAATTGGTAAGCCTAGAAATATTGCTACAATATAGCAAATTGCACATTGTGCTATTGCAATAGGTAAAATTGGTAACATATATCCTAAAATAAAATCAATAGCTTTTAGAGGACTGGTATATAGCCTTTGTAGTAAAGCACTTTCTCTATCTTTAGCAACTAGTGTAGCAGAGAAAAGTGTCATAAATGAAAGCCCAAATACAGTAATACCTGGTGTTAAACTTTCAATTTCAAATAAACTTACTGGAACATTGGCTTGTATTGCACTAAGAAGTAGTATCAATACAATAGGAAAACCTAATCCAAACATTATATTAAGTGGATCCCTTAAAATTTCCTTTGCACATCTTTTTGAAAATGTAAGCATTCTCATATTTTCCCCTCCTTTACTATTGAAATAAAGGCATTTTCAAATCTATCTGTAGCTGTTTTTTCAATAAGCTCACTAGCAGTTCCTATTGCTAATAACTTCCCATTTTTCATAATTCCAATTCTATCAGAAAGTGCTTCTGCCTCTTCCATATAGTGTGTTGTAAGTATAATAGTAACCTTCCCTTTTAAAGAACGAAGAATATCCCAAAGCTCACTTCGTGCAATAACATCAAGTCCTAAAGTAGGCTCATCAAGAAATAATATTTTAGGTTCACTTATAAGAGCCATTGCAATACTTACTCTTCGTTGCCAACCACCTGAAAGTTTTCCTGCTCTCTTATCTAGAATAGTTTGCAAATCAAACTGCTCTGAAAGCTCTTTAATTTTTTCTTTGCTTTTTTCCTTTGAAAATCTATGAATGCCACATATAAGTTCTAAATTTTCTTTAACAGATAAATTTGGAGCAACTGCTGTTTCTTGAGGGGAAACACTAATAATCTCTTTAACATTTGCTTCATTCTGAATAATACTATTCCCACCAACAAAGGCATCTCCACTTGTTGGTTTTGTAAGGCAAGAAAGCATTTTTATTGTTGTAGTTTTCCCTGCCCCATTAACACCAAGTAAAGAAAATAGTTCTCCTTGCTTAATTTGTAAATTTAATTTATCAACAGCTATAAAATTTTTATATTGCTTTGTTAAATTAACAGTCTTTATAGCTTCCATAATACATTCCCCCATCTCTTAAAGTATATAAACACATTAATCTTTTTTTATAACTTAATCCTCCTTTATTGGCATTCCCATCATTCCAATAAAGTTTATTAAATCTCTTTCATGAACAATTGCAATTCCTCTATCTTCATCTCCTAGTATCAACAATTTATCTCCTGAACTTATCTTAAATTTATCTCTTGCCTCTTTGGGAATTACAATTTGTCCTCTTTCTCCAACTAAAACTGTGCCAAAGAAATACTTACCCTTAGGTGGTACTACAAGTCCTGATTCCTCTTCAGAATGATTAACTAAATCATCTAACTTAACATTAAATAATTCTGCAAGACTAATACAATTATATATATCTGGAGTAGATTCCCCACTTTCCCACTTTGCTATTGATTGCCTAGAAACATTAAGCTTCTCTGCTATATCATCTTGGGTATACTGATACCTTTTTCTTAAACTTTTTAAATTCTTACTAATCATATTTTTCATACTCCTCATACTTATTTTATATAATTTAATCCTTATTTTCTATCAACCAACATTAACATTAATATATATATTTTTATACATTATTAATATTATTCATAAGCCAGCATTAACTTAAATTTTTTATTAGTCTATGTTTTCTTTTATTATTAATTGTTTATAGAATATTTTAAAGTATAAATTATTATGCAATATTATTATAATATAAATTATGTATATATCTGATAACATATATATAAATGGGAATTCACAGAGGTGATTTTATTAAAAACTTACAAAACAAAATTACGATTATGCGGATTGTATGTTCAGGTTTTATAGTACTTACAAAACCTTTTACATTATTATTTTGGATATTATATGTAGTATGTGGAATTAGTGATATATTAGATGGATTTGTTGCAAGGAGTATGAAACAGGAAAGTGAATTTGGAGCAAAACTCGATAGTATTGCAGATATAATTTTTCTAAGTTCAATAATCATTGTGTTAATCCCTATTATAAAAATACCTTCTTATGTTTGGATATGCATAGCTGTTGTTACTTTTATACGTATCTTAGCTTATTTAATTGGTTTGAAAAAGTTCTGTGCTTTTACATCCTTACATACTTATGCAAATAAATTGACAGGATTGTTGCTATTTATTACTCCAGTTTTTTGTGTAATATTTAATTTTAACATAACAGCTATTATATTAAGTACAAGTGCAATTTTATCATCCATAGAAGAATTAATAATTATAGTATCGACTAAAGAACTTAATACGAATTGCAGGAGTATTTTTAAAATATAATTATAATGGCAAGTAACATTATTTTTGATATTATATGAACAACTAAGATTGGTAGGTGAGATAATGTTTGAAATAAAAAATTATAAAATTGGCTTTGATATTTTAGGATTACTTTTATTCTTGATAATTATGATTCCAAATTTTATATGGTTTGCAGTTCCAACTTCAAATGATATATTGAGGAATGAATCTCTAACTCCAGTAATAGATATTATTGCTTCAATTTTTCAAGTAATTACGATTATGTCTTTATGTATAATTAAAAATAAACAATGCCAAAAGCTAATTAAAAAACCATGGCTTAAGTGGATTATTATTTGCATAATTATATATTTTATAGGATGGATTTTATACTATATAGGCATTGTAAATTCAGTTATAATTTTAGATTTATGTATTGCTCCCTGTGTAGCATTTATACTACTTTCTATAGAGCGAAAAAATATAGTTGCACTTATAGCATCAACTATATTTATGATATGTCATGTACTATATGGAATTATGAATTTCATTGTATAGTTATATATAAGGAAAATACTACATAATAAAAATTTGTACTCAACAACTATAAAAATTGATAATAATTATCAATTTTTATATTGTTAAAAGTATTGATAATACTAGCTTTAAAAAGAACAGAAATACTATAGACCAAGTTTCAAATTGTTTCCTAGAACAGATACACCGCCATGAAAACATATGACTGTTTCAATATCTAGCTTTTTAATCTTATTAATGGATTTTAAATACATATCATTATCATAATTAAGCTCTTTTGGGCAAGTAGTTACTTCTCCAGCCTTACTTATTAATAAATCTCCAGCAATTAATAATTTATATTTATCTATATATAAAGACATATGACCTAATGTATGACCTGGCGTTGCAATAACTCTAATAGCTTCCCCTTTATTGATTACATCATTATCATTTACTGTTTTAATAACATCTATTTTGTTATTATCATAGAATAATTTAAAAAGATTATAAAACTCCCTACCTTTTTCATCTAGTTTATTTAAGTTTTTCTCCATATATTCTACCTTATATGGAGTTTTGCTACCATTAATGTAATCAGCCTCTTTGTCAAAAGTAATTACTTCAATATTAGACACTAATTTTAAAATAGCTTTAACATTTCCCATATGGTCTATATCATGATGGGTTAGTATTATTGTTTTTATATTATTTACATCAAGTCCATCTTTTTCTAATTCAGCTTTAATATAATCAATTTGTCCTGGATAACCAGTATCTATTAATGTAAGATTATCTTTATCTTTTATTACTGTAGGATAAACAAAATCCTTACTTTGTGGATTAATATTTGGTAATTCTAATACATAAATATTTTCTTTTATTTTCATAGTTTAATGCTGCTACTCAAAATATGGTTAAATGTATCCATATTGAGATTTTTACTGTCTCATCGTACCCTACCTCGCCTAAGCTACTACAGTTTATATGGCACTCCACAGTCGTTAATTCCCCAATAGCCTTGGGTACACATATAAGTGCTTGTTTTGATTAAGCTATCTTATATTCTTCTGCATTAGCTAAATTAATTGAAGCATTTAAATCTCTATCCATTGAAAGTCCACAACTGCATCTGTAAACTCTATCTGATAATTTTAAATCTTTTTTATATGCTCCACAGCAACTACAGATTTTACTACTTGGATACCATCTATCAACAACTCTTATCTCTATATTATTTTGATATGCTTTTGAAATAAGCTTAGTTTTAAATTCGTAAAATTTCTGTCCAGCTATTGCCTTAGCTAAATGTTTATTCATCATCATTCCTTTAATATTTAAATCTTCGATAGTTATAAAACTTGGTTTTTGTTCTATTAACTCATAGACTATTTTATTTATATAGTCAGTTCTAATATTAGTAAGTCTTTGATGAAGTTTTTGTACCTTAACTATTTGTTTTTGGATATTTCGACGAGTAGCTTCTCCTTTCTCTTTTTTATTTCTTAATTTTAAACTTTCATATTTCCTTGAAAGTCTTCTTTGTTCTCTTTTTAATTTCTTCTCTAATTTTTTAACTGTTTTAGTTTTATTAATATTCTTTTTGTAAGAACCATCACTACAAAACATAAAACTCTTTAATCCCAAATCTAATCCTAAACCTTCTGAATAAGGCTGATTATCTGATTTATCATCTTTTTTAATATCTTCCTCAACCAAAACTGAAACAAAATATTTATTAGCCTTTTGACTTACTGTACCACTTTTAACTATTGAATTAACTGGAATGTATCCAAATTCCTTTAACTTAACCCAACCTAAAGTAGGTACTTTAATCCTATGTCTTTCAATAGTCCAGTCAGTCTTATTATTTTTAGGAAAATAAGCTTTTACATCTTGATGTTTCTTCTTCTTGAATTTTGGGAAACTACTTTTCCCTTTAAAGAAATTCTTAAATGCCTTTTCTCCATTCATAATAGCTTGTTTAGTAGCTTTAGAAGATACTTTTTTAATCCATTCTTTATCTGGATTATTCGGAACATATTCATTATTAAGCCACTTTGCAAAACTCATGCCACTAACAAATTTCTTTTCTTTTTCATAAACCTCTTTGTTATGTGCAATATAAAAATTATAAATAAACCTACTAACACCAATAGTTTGATGTATTTTAATTTTTTGTTCCTCTGTCGGCTTAATTTCTATTTTGTATGCTTTTTTCAAATACACTCACTTCTTTTCTATAAGTAAATTTTACTACATACAACTACTTTTACCTATGTTTTTAACAACTAACAACATCCTCCTTTATTTACTTTAAAATTAATACTCCTACAATAATAGATTTTAAAAATTTAAGGAATATTTTTTAATAGTTTTAATAACAATTCTCTTTATACTTTAGAAATCTCAATTTAAATATATCTTCCCCTAAAATTTCAAGTCATATAACATTTGTAGTACTGGCTCAAAAATATTAATTAATAATTCTTTATAATCTAAACAATAGGTATTTAATAAAATTTATATTTCTACTAAGAATAGTTATAAATTAATTTAATTAATAAACCGTCCATATTTTTAATTTAACTCAACATCTTAACTTCACTTTTAATTATCATAAGTAATTTATTAATCTAATTACTAATTAAATATTGGCTCAATATACTCTTTAATAAATTCTATTCTATCAGTTATATTAGGTTTAAATAATGCTGTAATAGCTACAACAATATTTTTTGTTATATTAACATAAATAACATTTCCACCGTCTCCCATAGCTGCAAAGCCTTTATCGCTATCATTATTAACCCACCATAAATATCCATATGGAAGATTAAGTTTTTTCCAGCGACTATGTTCCTTAGTACTTTCTTCTATCCATTCTTTAGATACAATTTGTTTTCTATTATATATGCCACCATCTAAGTATAATTGACCTATCTTAGCCATATCCATAGGTGATAAAGTAAGTCCCCAACCAGCTGTATTTGTTCCTGCTTTATCACTTACCCACCCACTAATATTTGTAGCTTCATTAAATGCTAGTTGTTCTTCTTTGCTATTAAATTTAATACTTCCTTCAATGTTAATTCCAAGTGGTGAGAATAAATTTTCTCTTGCAAAATCAAGAACTGATTGTCCAGTTGCATTTGCAAGAATACCTGACAAAATATCAGGACCTATAAGTGGAGTATATTTAAACCTTCCTATCTTACCTAATCCCCCTAAGTAATCTAGACTAAACTTTAGCATATCATCACTAGTAAAATATTTTATATATGGTGGAATTATATATTTATATGGAGCTGTCATTGTAATCAAATCTTTAAGTGTAATATTTTGTATTGTTTTTTCTCTTTTCTTAACTTTATAATCTGGGAAATAATCTAATACTTTATCATTAATACTTTTAATATATCCTTTATCTATTGCAATACCTATTAATATTGAAATAATACTTTTTGTTACTGAATACACATGGATTGTACTTTTACTATCGCATCCATTAAAATAATTCTCATACTTTACTTCCCCATCTTTTAATACAACAATTCCAGTAATATTGCTATAAGCTTTATTTATTTTATCTTCTAATTTAATTACTTTTTCTTTATTCATATAATCCTTCCTTTACTATATGATTTTTAAGTTATTAATCTAAGTAGTTATCTTATCTTTTTAACAGGATAATAAATTTCTGTTATAATATCATTTTCACTTTCAACCATAGTTGGATCATTTACATATACTTCAAAGAGGGCATCTTTACATACATATCCTTCTTTCTCTGCATATTCAATTTGTTTAACATATACAGATGATAAATCTGAATAAGGTCCCTTTAAAACTGTTTTTAAACACAATCCAGGATTAAAACCTCTAGTACCTTTAATACATTCTTTTATAGGAATTGCAAATTCAGTATCCAAACCAAATGGACTATATTCTGAACTATGGAAAAGTACCATAGGAGGATTAGTTATAGTTAATTTATCTTCATTAATCTTTTTAAATAGTTTATTAAAACAATTACCATATTCATCAACAAATTCATGCTTTTGAACCATTTTTCTAATATATAAAAGGTTCATAGGTGCTACTTCTACAAGCTTAACATCAAGATCTTCCATGTATGACATAATTGATTTACCTTGTTTTAAATTTGATATATCATTATTTAGCTCTTCTGAAATTAAATTTAATTCTTGTACTTGTTTATCAATTTCTTTTTTCTTTTCTATAAGTGATAAATAAAGTTTTTCATCTTGTAATTCTTCTGATTGTATAATAGCTTTTATTTGCTCTAAAGAAAAATTATATGCTTTTAGACGCTTTATAAATAACATAGTTTCTAATTGTCCAATGGAATAATATCTATAACCGTTCTCATTATTAATTTCATTAGGCAGAATTAATCCTATTTCGGCATAATATCTAAGTGTTTTTGTAGATACATTGCATATCTTTGAAAAGTCGCCAATAGATAGCATATAATCCCCTCCTTTCAATCTCTATATCTTTATCCTACATCTTTCCCTAAGGGTAAAGTCAATATGTTAATTTATCTTAAATAAAAAAATCTAGACATAAAATATGCAAAGTGTTATTATAGTGTATATATTTTATATGCACACTATAATTACACTTAAGAGAGGTGATACATTGAATATAAATATAAGTAATACTTCAACAGTACCACTGTATGAACAAATAGGAACACAAATAAAAAATCAAATAATTAATGGAAGTTTAAATCCTGGAGATGGTCTGCCATCTATAAGAAATTTAGCAAAAGAATTAAAAGTAAGTATTATAACAACTAAAAGAGCTTATGAGGAATTAGAGAAAGACGGATTTATAGAAACTATCGTTGGAAAAGGTACTTTTGTATCAAATCAAAATACCGAAAGATTAAAAGAAATAACACTTTATAATATAGAAAATAAATTAGAGGAAATTATAAAGCAAGCAAAAGCAGTTGGAATTACATTAGAAGAAGGTCTTGAAATCTTTAAGAGTATATATGAAGAAGTATAGGAGGACATATTTATGAATGCTATAGAAATTAGAAATTTGAGCAAAACCTTAGATAAATTTACTTTAAATATAGATAATTTAGATATTAAAAAGGGATTTATAACTGGATTTATAGGTCCTAATGGTAATGGTAAAACTACTACTATAAAACTAATTATGAATATGCTAAATAAAGATACTGGAACTATAAAAATCTTTGATAAGGAATATAAAACTGATGATTTATCTATAAAAGAAACTATAGGTTATATAGGTGATATTTCTGGATATATGAAGGAAGTTAAATTAAAGGATATAAAAAAGAGCTTATCTTCATTTTATAAGAATTGGGATGATATTTTATATAAGCATTATTTAAAGAAATTTGATATAGATGAAAATAAATTATATAAGGAATGTTCTAAAGGACAACAAAAAAAGTTCGAGCTTATAATGGCACTTTGTCATCATCCAAAGCTACTAATTATGGATGAACCAACAGCCAACTTAGATCCAATAGTTAGAAATGAATTTATAGAAGTTTTACAAGAGCATATAGATAAAGATGGTGTAACAGTATTCTACTCTACTCATATAACTTCAGATTTAGATAAAGTTTGTGACTATTTAGTATTTATATATGATGGAAAAATCATATTAAATGGAGATAAAGATAGCTTACTAGAAAGTCATAGAATAATACGTGGTAATAAAGATTTATTAAATGATGAGACCAAAAAATCTCTTATCTCATATAAAGAAAATTCTTTTGGATTTGATGGATTAACTTCTGACTATAAAGAAGCATTTGATATCTTTGGTGAAGAAGTTGTATATGACAAAGCAAATCTTGAGGATATTTTAATGTATTATACTAGGAGGTAGCATATGAATAATGTTATAAATCTTACAAAGATGAGTTTAATAAATTTAAAAGCAGTATATAAGCAAATATATTATGTATGGATAATATGGATAGGAATAGCTATATTTAACCCATTCTTTTTAAATATATTATTAGGAATAAGTGTATTATTAACTTTATATCAAGTAATGGCTTATGAAGATAATAATAATGTAGATTATTTAATATCATATCTTCCAGTAAAGAAAAGTGAATATGTTATATCTAGATATTTATTTGGTATTATAAGCATTTTATTATCTTTAATAGTAATACTTGTAGTTTACTTTATATCAATAAATATAAATTCAGCAGAAAAAATGCCATTAGAATTATTATTACCTACAAATATAATATCAGCTGTATTATCAGTAGCTGTAATAATTCCTTTAGTTTTAAGGTTTGGTATAAATAAAGGAAGAGTTCTTATGACTATGATTGTTATGGTTATATCTACAATACCTGTATCAATAGTATCAAAGCTTAATGAAACTCCTGATATTATAAACAATATTATCAGCATTATTAGCAAAATCGGATTACCTATTTTATCGATTATTTTAAGTATCGTTGCATTATTAATATCTATATTTATAAGTTTAAAATTGTATTTAAATAAAGAAATAAAAGAATAGTGTCGTGCTAGCACGACACTATTCTCTTGTGAATACTAAGTCTTTTTCTGTAGACATTTCTTCGTTGTATATATATCCATCTACATCTAACTTCTTTAATTCTTCTATATCTTCTATTTCCTGTTGAATTATATATCTAGACATAATTCCTCTTGCCTTTTTAGCATTAAAAGATATTATCTTATACTCTTCTCCTCTTAGTTCTTTAAATATAGGAGTTATTACCTTTACATTAGGATTTTTTCTTAATCCTTCTATAGCTGTAAAGTATTCATTTGATGCTAAATTTATTATTGTTTTATCTTTGTGGTCCTTTAATTCTTCTATTATACTTTCCTCTAAGGTTGTACCCCAGAATTCATATAAATCTTTTAAACCATTTACTTTAAGCTTAGTGCCCATTTCTAGTCTATATTCATTAATGCCGTCAAAAGGTCTTAATACTCCGTATAAACCTGATAATATTCTTAAATGCTCATTAGCATAAAAAAGTTCAGAATCTGCTAAACTTCCTACATCTATCCCTCTAAATACTTCACCTTTAAATGCCAGCAATGCTTGTTTTGCTGTATCTAAACTTTTAGTCCACTTTTGGAATCTATCTACATTTAAAGTAGCTAACTTCGTGCTTATTTTCATTAGCTTTTCTAGTGAATAACTATCATAATTTACAATTTCATTAATTATTTCCTGCGACTTTTCTAAAAACCTAGGCTCACTCATTGGTAAGTTACTTTCTTTTGTTTCAAAATCTAAAGTTTTTGCAGGAGAAATAACAATTATCATACTCTTCCTCCTTTTATCTTATATTAAACTATTTGTTTTTTACTCATTTCATTATAACAATAATTTATTATATCACTTCTTTTAATTATTCCTATAAAAATACCCTCATCATCGATTACAGGAACAAAATTTTGACTTGTTGCTAAAAATATTAAGCTTTCTACATCAGCGTTTATTGAAACGCTTTTATGTTTTCTTTTTCTTGGTACATCCTTAATCTTAACATTTTCAGTATTTCTAAAATTTAAATCTGGAGTATTCTTCAGTTTCCAAAGCAAATCTCCTTCAGTTAATGTTCCAACATACTTTCCTTCTTTATCTATTAATGGTATTGCTGTATATCCATGATGCTCCATTCGTTCTATAACTTGTCTCATTGTTGCATCTAAAGATTCATATATAACCTCATTTTTAGGTGTTAAAAAAAATGCAATATTCATAATTCATCTTCTCCCATACTTTAATTTAAAACCAAGTCATATATACATTTTATCATATCTACCCATTAATTAATTAACTATTTTAAATTTTAATAGTTAATTAATTTATTCTCTAGTTTTTTAATCTTATATGTATAATTAATATACTCTATCTCATCAATTATACTAACAATTTCATTATAGACCTCGTCTCCACTGAAAGTTTGTTTAACTATAACTTCATCTAAAATTTTATTTTTGCATTTTGAACATTTACCGATAGCTATAAATCTCCACTTAACAGGAATAAAATCGTATTCAAGTTCTATATCTGCATTACATTTAGGACATTTACATTCTATTTGTTTTCTATCCAATTCATATTCATTTAAATTTTTTATATCCATTGCAGGCATATTATATATATCCTTAATTATATAATTTTTAAGAACCCTTGAATTATATATTCTCTTAAATACCTCAGCTGTGTATTTTGCATCATTCAATGCATCATGCAACTTATTATTATCTACCCTAATCTTTAATTCTTCTAAGGCATTTCTTAAGCTTAAAGATTTTTTCTTTGCTAAAATCTTAGTAGAATACTCTTGTAAGTCCAAATAATTCTTTAACCAATTTAAGTTTTCATACTTGTAGTATATTGCATTATTTATTATTTGAATTATATCATCTTTTGCCCAAGAGCATATTATGTCTCCTTCATCAATTAATTTTGATAATTCTTCAATTCCATCTTTAAAAGATAATCCATTCTCTAAATCCTCTTCAGTTATATTAGTTATTTCAGAAATTTTAGGGTTTAAAATCGGAATTACAGATGGTTTAATATATGCTTTAAACTCATCAAGTGGCTTCATATAATTATCCAATTTTATTGCACCTATTTCTATTATTTCATTATCCAAGTCAGCATTTTCAAGGCTTGGATACTCTGTAAATAAATTAGGATAATACTTATGTATGCCTTCTAAATTATTAAACTCCAAATCAATTATTATAAATGCCATTTTATACCTCTCATTTTTATGATTATAAGTATATTATGCCATTTTTCCAAATATTTTTCACTATAATTCCCATAAATAAGAGATAAATATTATATTCGTTGCTCCGTCGCAAGCTCCAAGTCGCCCTCATACGATATTTACATACTCCTAACTAAAGGTAATAATTCCTCAATACTTCGGAATTATAAAAATTACTCTATTTAATACTTTTTATAATCTGTTATTTATACTTTATTTTAACTTAGGCTCATTTTTATTTAAATGTTTGTAATTACTATTCTTTTTATTAAAGATATATTGTTTTTATAGAATTGTATTCTAAATAAATATATAATTTAAATATATATTTATTGCACAATTGAATTTTTATACGAGTTGGTTATTAATAAACTAATCGATAAATATGAGTTTGGGGAGGTAAAAATTTAATGAATTATACACATTTTGTTTCTGTGGCTGGGTTGATCAGTAATGATAATGGCGAAATATTATTAATAAATAGTCCTTGGAGAGGATGGGAATATCCAGGTGGAATGGTTGAACCAGGAGAAACATTTCAAGAGGCTCTAATTAGAGAAATAAAAGAGGAATCAGGAGTAGAAGTTGAAATTACAGGCTTTATTGGCTTATGTAAAAACGTGGATAAAGATATTGTAAATATCGATTTTTCTTGTAAATATATCAAAGGTGAACTTACCACAAGCAATGAAAGTTCAGAAGTTAAGTGGGTAAAAAAACAAGATGCATTGGAAATGATAACTTTACCTTTGACTAAAAAAAGGTTAGAAAATATGTTATCAGGAATTGATAAAGTTAATTGTTTCGGTTTTGGAATAGATCCATTTGAAATAATTAAAGAGGATACCTTTAATGTCGGAAATAGATAAATTCTAGCTTTGTGTTCAGATTATTAGGAGAATCTTAATCTATTGCGAATTAAAAGTGGATAAATTAAATTGAATTAATTTAATTTATCCACTTTTATACTTTCCATTCTTAACATAAGTTTAAAACAAAGGCTTAACTTAACGTAGTAAGCTCCAAGTCACACTAGCATCATATATTTTCCCCTTGGACCTAATGGTAATAATTCCTCATTTCATTGGCTAATTGTCATCAAAGTTTATTCCGGCAAGTTTCATTAGATGTACTGCATTTTGAGTCTTACTCTTTCCTTCTCTTAGCTTATAATCAAACTTTATCTTATTATCTTCATAGTATTCTTGGAAATTATAATTAGTAAGCCACTTTCTAGTATCTTCTAAATCGCAAAGTTCTAAGTCATGTGTTGAAACTAATCCCATAGATCCATTATTGACTAATTGATTTATAAGAACTTTAGCTCCCTCATGCCTATCTCTTGAATTTGTTCCTTTAAAAATTTCATCTAATAAGAAAAATACCTTTTCTCCTTTTTTAGCTGCTTCTATCAATATTTTTATTCTCAATATCTCCGCATAAAAAGAAGATATACTTTCTTCTAAATTATCTTTAGTCCTCATGCAAGTATATAAACTAAAAATACTGCATTTAAACTTTTTAGCACAAACTGGTGCTCCAATATAACTTAATAGTAAATTTAGTCCTACAGTTCTTAAAAAAGTACTCTTACCAGACATATTAGAGCCTGTAATTAAAGCAACTTTTATACTTCTTCCGTTCTTTGAATTTAAATTGAAGCTATTAGAAACTGCTTTTTCTCCTAGCATAGGATGAGCTACAGATACCCCTTCTACGCTATCATCTTCACTTATTTCTGGAAAACTCCATGTATCAAAATCAAAGGCTAAATTAGCAATACTTGATAAGGCCTCAAATTCTCCCATAACCTCAAGCCACTCTTTAAGATTACTTCCATTTGACCTTCTCCAATCTTCTAAGTTTCTTAAAATAAATGTATCTGACAGAATAGTTACATTTAAGATTAAATAATAAGCATTTCCACTGCTATCTCCTAGCCAATCTACTAATGACTTTAAAGCTTTAATTTCCTTTAAAGCGCTTTTATTTTCATTTACTAGTTTTTTCTTCAATCCGTTTAATAAATCAGATTTAAATTCTTCCTTTTCTATTAAGCTAAATATATTAGCATAAGATTCAATATCTTTTTTATGGCTACTAAATAAAGAAATTACTTCAGCAAGATCCTTAGTTAGAATCTTTACAACTAGATAATTGATCATAAATACTAAAATTAAATATGTTATAGGTAAAATCCTTAAAATTACTAATAAAATAGAGATAATTGTTATAGCTATAAATATATATGGGACTATTTTTAATAATGGTTTTATTTCTTTCTTAGATACTGCCCATTTTAATAATTCATCAACATCCTTTATCCCACTTTTCTTAAAGGTTGATTTTATCTCTAATTCCTGTCTCCACTTAACTTTCTCGCCTAATTCTTTTATAGCTTCTTGTTTACTTATTATTTCTTCTTTATTAGGTATATCTTTTAAAGAGATTATCTCACTTAATTTCTCTCTACCAAATTTAGTTTTAGTAGAGTTTATCATTTGAAATAATGAATTTCTTCCAAAGATATCTAAATCACTCGTAAATGGGTGCTTATCATTTAAAAACTCTTCACCTTTATCTTGTTGTTCCTTAAAAGTTCCATTTATCCTATCTATTCCTCTATTATTAATAGATATATATAGTTGACATTCCTTCTTTTTCTTTATAGCTCTATTATGGAAAATAGCTACAATAATAAATATTAAAAACCCCAAAATAATAGATGAAACTAAAAGCAATATATTTTCATTCTTGTAAAAATAATATCCTGCAAGAATAGTTAGTATAACTATTACTAATCTTATAATTGAAATTATATTAATTGTACTATTTGAACTTTTTATATCCTCACTTTTGTTTGCAATCTCCTCTTTATAAAAGTTTAATGCATTATTCATATATACACCACCTCACTAGATTATTTTACCATAATAAAGTGGATATATGTATCTTTACTTATGACCTCAGATTCTCTCCAAGTCACCGCAAATTACATATATCCACTTCAAAACTAATTTCTATTATTTTAGTGAATTATATATTGTCTCTAAGTTATATCTCATACCTTCTATGTAACTCATATTATCTTCTTTTGTTTCAAGACTATAAACTTTTACTACCTTAGCTCCAACTTCATTGGCTAAAGTTTCAGCATTATCACCACTTGAAGTAGACTCATTAAATATTACCTTCACTCCATTTTCCTTACTATAACTTACTAATGCTTCTAAATCTTTAGGTCTTACTTCACCTTCGTCATCAAAAATACCAGTTATACTTTTTTGAATTAATCCAAAGTCTTTACATAAATATGCGAAGGCTGCATGTCCAGTAACAAAATTTTTATTAGTTAATTCCTTAAATTTATTTTCATATTCATCATGTAATAAATCAAAATCACTTTTTAAAACTTCAAAATTTGCTTCATAATATTCCTTATTTTCTGGATCTACTTCTATAAAAGTATTTTTTATATTTTCTGCCTGTATAATAGCGTTATCTATGCTTAACCATACGTGAGGATCTACTCCATCATGCTCATGTTCTTCTTCGCCATGCTCTTCGTCATCATAATCATGAGAATCTTCTTCTGAAATATTTATTGCCTCAATACCATTACTTGCTTCTAAAACTTTTACATCTTTTCCCTCTATAGTTCCTAAAACAGAGTCTATCCATTCTTCCATATCAAGTCCATTATATATAAATATGTCAGAGTTAATTAATTTCTGTGAATCTCTTGGCTTTGGATCAAAGTTATGTGCATCGCTCCCATCAGGAATTATAGAAAACACTTCTACTTTATCTCCACCAATAGCTTCTGCAAAATCCTTTAATGGATTTATAGTAACTCCAACTCTTAATCTTTCACCATCATTATCTTCTAAATCCTTACTTACACATCCAGAAAAAGAAATTAATATACCTAAAATAAGTCCTAAACTTATTATTTTTTTCTTCATTATTACACCTCGTTTATGCAAATGATTTGCATTATTATAGGTTTATTGTATATCCTAATATTTCTAATGTCAATAGTATTATAACCATTATTATAGATTAATATAATTAAACTCTATATCTTTTTCATTAAATATATTTCTTTCTCTTCCTTGGCATGTAAATATAATCAATTGACTAAAATTAGAATCTATTAATAAATCTAGTGCATTCTCTGTTCTTATATCGTCATACTGGACAAAAGTATCATCTAATATTACCGGGAATTCCATCCCCCTATAAATCATATTTATAAAAGATAATCTTAATGATAAATACAGTTGATCATTAGCTCCGTTACTTAATATAGCTCCAGGTAAGATGTCCCTTCCCTTTCTTACTTTCATATCATAAGAATCCGATACCATGACATCTTCATATTCCTTGTTAGTTAAAGTTTTAAAATATTCAATTACATTTGAATTAAGTACATTTCCAAAGTTTCCTCTAACCTCTCTAATTGACTCATTCATACTCTCTATTGCTATTTCTGTAGCTTTAAGTAACTTTTCTAATTTATTAATTTTTTCTTTAACAGCTTCAATTTCTTCTTCTATTAATGGTATTGTTCTTTTACCTAAAAATCTATTATTTAGATGATTTTCAACATCCTTAATTTCCTTTTCAACTTCAATTAATTCATGAGACTTTAAAGAAACTTGATTGTCTATCTCCTCTTCTGATGAATAACTATAGTTGATATTTTCATTTATTATATCCTTCAAATCTTCTTTTATAGATTCTATATCCTTGTCCTTCGTTAAAGCCTTATATGCACCTTCTATATTCTCTAATGTTTTTAAAATTTCATCTTTTTGTTTAATCTTATCTTTAATTTCTAGTAATTTTTCTTCTAACTCATATAAGTCTATATTTTCTAGCCCTATATATTCTAACTTTTCTCTTATTCTTTTTTCTCTAATATTTAATTCCTTCTCTAATTTTTCAATAGATTTTTCTTCTTTTTCTATATCGATTTTTAATGATAATACCTCTTTATTAACCTCTTCATACTTTGAAAGCATTCCTAGTACAGTTTTAACATCATCAGTATTAGCAACCTTTAAAATACTACTTATGAAATCTTCATTTCTTTTGTAGCTTTCTTTAACTACCTCTATATTTAAATATCTTATTTGAGCTTCTTTCTCTGATATTTTTATATTTTGTTTCTCTAAATAAATATTATAATCATCAAAGAGCTTTAACTTTTTAATAAAATCTTCATAAGATACTGCTTCAACTAATTTCGTATGCTTAAATATTTCTTTTTCTATACTTCTTATCTCATCCTCTAAAGATTTAATATTTAAAACTGATTTACTTTCACTTCCAAGTTCTATTTTTAATGTAATAGATTTATATGCTAAAAGAACTAAAATCCCCGCAGTAAATCCAACTAATAACATATTTTCTCTATAGAATATTATTAGAAATACCAATAAAAATAGATTTATAATAGTTGCTAAAGAAAATACTTTAAACTTATTTTTTAGTTCTTTATTTTCTATATTAGATTGGTTGCTATAATTTTCTGCTCTAAATTTAAGTTCTTTAAGTTTATCTTCATACTTCTCTAATAACTGACCTATATTATCCCTAATTCCTTTAAAGTTTATTGCACTTCCTATAAAACTTTCTTTTTTATAAATATCACTTCTTATTAAGTCTATCTCCTTATTTAACTCATCATAATTATTGATTTTTTCTATTAAGTTATCTCTCTCCATTACTGCTTTTATAAAAGAATTTTTATCTTCACTTGATAGATTTTCAATAAAAAGTAAACTTTCATAACTTTCTCTTTTAGAAGAATATATTTCTTTGCTTTTACTTAAACTTTTTTCTTCCTCACATTTCATATCTAATAGACTAAAATAAAGAGAGTTTTCATCCTTTATATCATTAAGTAAAACCTCATCTATAATTCCATTCCTTGAAGAAATGCTCTCTTCTATATATCTTTCTTTTTTCTTCAACTCTTCTCTTTTCTTTAGATATTGTGTTATTTCCTCATATTCTTTTTGTAATTTTGATTTTTTTAAATATTTTTTATAGATATCTAGATTTTTTATCTCTGTTCTTAAATCATTTCTTTTTTCTCTTAGGTGTATTAAAGTATTTTCTTTATCTATGTTTTCTTCTGATAACTTATACCCTTCATACTTTTCCTGATTAAGGTCATTAAGCCTATTTCTCAATATATCTAGTTCTCCAGTTTTTCTAACTGTAGATATAGACTTTTTTATAGCTTCAAGTCTTTCTAATGACTTTTGAGCAGATATATTAGTATCCTCATCATCAAGTAAATTAGCTGCTTTATCGATTATTTCTTCTTCCTTATCTTTAGAAATCGATACTCCTAATTGATTTATAAATAAGGTTTTAAAGAATGTAGATGAATTTACATTAAAAAAGTATCTTCCTGGTTCATCCTTAGGAATTTCAGTAACAATTTCTCCACTTTCTGCATCTAATATTTCAGATGTGTCTTCTTTTTTAGTTGCTCCAAAGCTTCTTCTAATTATATATTTTCTATTATTATGAGTTACGTATAACTCTCCTCTTATTTTTTCACCATCTACAGGGGTAAATCTTACTCTATCATTACTCTTCAAATCCTTTGTCCTTTTAGAATTCATTCCATAAAGCCAAATCCTGATAAAGTTTTGAATAGTACTTTTACCCTTTTCATTTTCTCCATAAATCAAATTAATTTTATCTTTCAAATAAATTTCTTTATCTTTTAGTCCAGCAAAAGAAATTATATTAATTTTATCTATAATCATTTAAATTCACTTCCTCTTGGGATAGAGATTGTATTCCTAATTTTAATGCCATTTGTAAAATCTCTTTGTTACACTCTTCCTCTTTCATTTTTTCTAATAACTTTTTTGCATAAACACCTTTGATAGAATAGTCTTTTGATATTTTATCAAAATCTAATTTAACTTCTGTCTTATCAATAACCTTTACAAAATAAAAATCATTTTTTATTTTTTCTAATATTACATCTTCCTTAAGATTAATATAGGATTCTATTTCTCCCTTGAGTATAATCTTATATAAATTGTTTTTTCTTTCTTCATCACTAATAGATGATATTATTTTTAATCTTACTTCATCATAGCTAACTGAATTACTTATATCTATTTCTTCAACATAATAATTTCTTTTAGATGTTCTAATAAATCTTAAATCAACTGCTCCCTTAGTTACTTCACCAAGAATAATCCCTTTATCTCCAAGTTCATCAAATCCTCTTCCTTGTGGACACCCTGCATAGGCATAAAAAGTATTATTTTCTCTTAAAATCCCACTAAAGTTATGTCTATGTCCAATAGCAATATAATCTAATCTACTATTTTCAATATCTTTTATTGTAATTGGATTATATTCATTTCCTTCATCTGTATTAGAGATATCTCCATGAATAGTCATTATGTTAATGTAATTTTCTTTAATATTAACATCTTTTAGCATGCTTTTTCTTACATGATATTCATTAAAAGCAGCACCCCAAACTACAGTATTTAAATCTTCTAAAATTACATGCTCAATATTACCTTTAAATATATGAACATTATCTGGCCAATTTATCATCTTATAAAATGATTTTTCATTATAAGGATCATGATTTCCAGGTGATATAAATACTCTTATGTTACTTATTCTTTCAATTTGATTCTTAATAAATATTAATGTTTTCTTATTTATAGTTAGATTGTCAAAAATATCCCCAGTCAATAATAAAATATCAACAGAATTTTCCATAGTTGTATCTATTATCTTGCTGAAAACTTCTAAAAGTTCCTCTTTACTTATTATAGATATATTTTTATCTAGATCTTTAAATGGAGTGTCAAAATGTAAATCTCCTGCTTGTAATATCTTAATTTTCCTCATATTATCACCTTTAAATCCTGCGAACTTTTGTTCTATTTTATCATTTTTAAACTCCTTATACAAGGGAGATGAGAATATAATACTAGCTGTTCCGTCGCAAGCTCCAAGTCACACTAGCATTATATTCTCATCTCCTAAACCTAAAGGTAATAATTCCTCATTTTATTCGGAATTATAAAATTGCCTTGAATATTATTATTGACATTTAACTATTAATATTATTTTAAGTCTGTCGCAAGCTCCAAGTCGCCAGAACATAATATCTATAGACTCATAGACTAAAGGTAATAACTCCTCATTTCATTCGGAGTTATGAAAATCACTTTGAATATTATTATTGCCATTTAACTATTAATATTATTTTAAGTCTGTCGCAAGCTCCAAGTCACACTAGCATTATATTTTCATATTTAATTAACTTTTTATTTCTTATATATTTTTTGTACTTATGGCATTATACACCAATAATAATATATAATATGAATATCTATTATGCACACTTATATTTAATAATGAAAATGAAAGAATTAAGGAGGTCTTGCTTTGCAAAACTTAAGTTAAATTGTGAAAAACACTATTATTCAAAAATCCTTAAGGATTTTTCACCTTAATTTTTTCATTCCTTAATTTTATAATTCTTTCATTAATAAATTGCTTTGCAATTTTAATAAATAACGAAACAAAAGGACCAAATTACATTGGTCCTTTTTAAATGCCTTCAAAACTTCTTAAGAAGTTTTTTCTTAAGTTCTACATTTTACATTTTTCATTTTACATTACTAAAAAGTTTCACTTTTTAGTTTGTTACTTCTACGTCTCCAATTCCAACCTCAAGATCAAAGGTATATTTTGCATCTCCTGATGTTTTTGCTTTTATTTTGGCATCTCCAAGCCCAGATGATGAAGTTATATTTATTGGTGCATTATCTGGAACTCTAATTCTTGCACTTCCTACTCCTCCTTCAAACTTTAAATTTCCATTTATATCTCCTAAGGAAACATTTGTTTCACCAATGCCACCCTTAATGCTAATTTCTCCTGTTTTTTTACTTGTTTCTAAAGTTGTATTACCAACTCCACTTTCTAAATCTAACTCATTGAAGGATATTTCATTTAAGGTTAAGTCTCCAACTCCGTTTTCTATATCAACATTATTTAATACTAAATCATTGATTTCGTATTCACCTACACCTAAATCTAAGTCTAAATCTCCATTAAAGCTTCTTGGAACATCTATTGTTAAATCGCTTTTAGAATTATCCATAACCTTAATAGTTTTCTCTGACTCTTCTATTATTATTAACTTATCAGATTTTCTTTCTGTCTTTATACCCTTAGAGTATTTACTTAAGTTTCCTGAAATCTTTATATCTGATCCATCATAGTAATTAATTTTAACATTACTTACGCTTATACTAATATCTAATTTACTAATTTCATTCATGTCCTCTGAAATATCAACCTTTTCATATGAACCTGTTGAATTATCAGTGTTCCAGCTACCTCTTCTACTTTCTATTCCAAATCTAATTCCACATCCTCCAAGTAAAGAAGTTAAGGTTATTGCTAATACAATATTAATAATTTTTTTCATTTTATTTCCCCCTAGATAATATCTAATTTTTTGTCTAAATAATCAATGGCTAACCAAGTGATAAAAGCAATCCAAGCAAAATTTAAAAGTAATGATATTACATCAATTTCAATAAAACTACCCACTTCCATATAAATATATGGTAAAAACCATGTTACTATTTTAATAATGCCTTGAACAATTAATTGAATTGTTCCTCCACCTATTATTATCGCAAATATACGTAACGCTTTATTGTTTATATATGATGAACATATTATTGTATAAGATATAATAATAATATAAGCAACTGTTGTACCAAACATTACTGCTATAGATGATATATTAGTTAAATTCATGAAATCACCCTTTGTAAATAAAGAGGATAGAGATGCAACAAAAACTATTATCCCTTGAAGTATAATGAACTCCATAATTTTAGCTATTATAAATTCAGAAGATTTTACAGGAAAGGTAAATAATAATTTCCCCTTTTCCTTAGATATCTGTGATTGAAATTTAAAAATAGACCATATGAAGTTAATGGATAAAAAAGTAACAATAAAGCCTACATTTACAAATGACATAATTTGGCTAATTATTGGTACTTTAGTAATAATACCAATAGAATTAAAAAGCAAAATGACTAACCCAACTATATATAATATTAAGCTTTTTCTTGTATGATATTTACCAAAGTTATATTTTAATAAATTTATTATATTTCTCATATTAAACCTCATTCCTTATTATTCTGCGAAGATTTTTCTATAAATCTCATCAATAGAACCTTTATATTTAGCTCTAAGCTCTTCAGCATCTCCCTGTTCTATTACCATTCCCTCACCTAAGAATATTACTTCATCAAAAATTCTTTCAAGTTCTCCTATATAATGAGTAGTTATTATCATAGAACTATCTTCAGATAATTTATCTAGAATTGCATCTAGTATTTTTTCTCTTGAAACAGGATCTACTCCTGATATTGGTTCATCTAACATATAAAGTTTAGTATCTCTACTTAAGGTCAATGATAAATTAAACTTCTCCATCATTCCCTTAGACAACTCTCTTATTCTTAAAGATTTATCTAAATTCATAAAGTTTAAGTAGTAATCCATCTTTTCCTTACTAAAGTCATTGAAAAAATCACTATACAAATTAATAGCATCCTTTATTCTCATAGACTTATTAAAAATATTTGTATCCTGTAAAAAAGCTATATCTTTTTTAGTATCAAATCCTAATTCATTTCCATCTATCTTAATTTCACCATTATCAGCCTTAAGAAAACCTTGAATAGTGTTTAATAATGTTGTTTTACCTTGCCCGTTTGGTCCCATTATTCCTAGAACCTTTCCCTTTTCTAAATTAAAGCTTATATCCTTTAATATTTCTCTTCCATTTATCCTTTTACTTATATTATTAACCTCTAATAAATTTTCCACTTTAATCCTCCTTATATCTCTCTGATATAATTGCTAATATATTCTCCTTAGTAAAGCCTAATGCTTTCGAATCTTCTATAAATTTATCTATAGTTTCATTAAATAATTCTTTCCTTAAAGACTTAATCTTTTCATTATCCTCAGTTACAAATTTTCCTATACCTCTTTGTGTATAAATTAGTCCTTGGTTTTCTAGCTCATTATAAACCTTTTGTATTGTGTTAGGATTAACTTTAATTTCATTTGCATACTCTCTAACTGACAACACTCTTTCGCCTCCTTTTAATTCCCCAGAAACTATTTTCTTTTTCATAAAAGCAATTATTTGAAGATATATAGGTTCTTTTGAATTTAATTCAAACACCATAAATTTATCTCCTTTCTATACAGTACTAGTGTGTTAATTACATAGTACACTAGTACATGTATACTTGCTATCTTCATATATCTTTGTAATTAGTCGTTATATAGATTTATATTCTATATGCTTTAAATCTCTTTTGTTTGCTAAGATACCAATTTATTTTAATAAAAGAAAGAAGCCTATTAAAATAAAAATTAAATTTTTATTTTAATAAAGGCTTCTCCCTTTTTTAGAACGGTACAACTACGATATTCTTTGGCGGTATATCCATCCTGTTATTAAAACCTTGTGTTCTTTGTTCCTGTGGCTATTTTATTGAATGTTCGTATTGTTCTACCATTCTTTTTACCATTTCGCCACCAACGGAACCACATTGTTTTGAAGTTAGGTTTCCATTGTAATCAGTAAATGGAACTCCTAATTCTCCTGCAACTTCATTTTTAAATGTACTTAATCCCTTTCTTGCTTCTGGAACTAATGTTTTTGCCATTTGTAATTCCTCCTTTGGCTGTTGGTTTTGTAAACTAACTTTTAAATGGAACTCCCTCACATTTGAAAGTTTAATGTTTACACTATTATATTAACCCGAGCTAGCTTTTATATTCCTAGCAATTAATGGATAAGCTAGAATGTTTTTTCTTTTTATTTTTATAAAAGGATATTTAAATTAATAGTGAACAAAATACTACTATAAGGAGGTTTTAATATGAAATCTAAGATAAAAGTTTCTATATTTACTTTACTTGTAACTTTATTTTCTTCTAATTTCTTAATAGTAACAAAGGCTAGTGTAGATTTTCCAACTAATCTTCCCTTTATGTCAGATAAGTTTCTAATATTAGATTCTAAAAAAAATTATAAGTTACCACCAAGATTTAGAATAATAGAAGATTTAAATATTTCTGGCACTGCACAATTTAGACCTAGTCAAATAGATAATATAAAAGTTGCAATAAATGATCCTAAAATAACTATAATAGACCTAAGACAGGAATCTCATGGATTTTTTGATGATAGCCCCATAAGATATTATAGTTTCTATCAAATAATTAATAACAACTTAAATTCTTCTGAAACAGAAAACTCTGAAGAAGTAGTCCTTTCTGAGCTGCCATTAAATGAAAATATACCTATTTTTAAAGTTACAGGAGAATATTTAGAGTCTATAAAAGCTTCTATAATTTTAAATGAACATACACTCTGCAACAATAATAGTTTGGGATATAAAAGATTTGCAGTTAAAGATAACTCTATCCCAACACCAGAAACTGTAGATGATTTTATTTCTTTTATAAAAAATATTGATGATGATATACATTTACTATTTCACTGTGATGCTGGAGATGGAAGAACTACTATGTTTATGGCCATGTATCAAATGATGAAAAACGAAAGAAATTTATCTTTATCAACTATACTTAATGATCAAATCACAGTTGGAGGGATTGTACTTACTGATAATACTGCAAGAGCAACATTTTTGGAGTACTTCTATAACTATACATTAGAAAATAAAAATACAAATTTTGAGACTAACTACTCTAGCTGGTTAAAAAATATTACAGATTATTTTATTGAAAGTGCCCCTTTACCTGAAAAAGACTCTGTAGAAAATTCGAATTAAAAAAGTGCACCTATATAATTTCACTTACCCCGCAGCTCTGCTCCAAGTCATTGTAAAATTAATAGGTGCATTTCAAAACTGAATGTATTGACTAACTTATATATAGTATTCCTAAATAAATAGCAACATAGTGTAAAGCACTACCTGACATAACGAATAAATGCCAAATGAAATGATTATATGGCATTTTATCCATTGCATAAAATATACACCCCACTGTATAAACAATACCGCCTAAGACTATAAGCATTAGAATATTGGAGGGTACTAAAATTAGTACTGCCTTTATATTTATTACAATAGTCCATCCCATAAGTATATATAAAATAGTTGATAGAGCTCCAAACCTATCGACCCAAAACACTTTAAATAATATACCAAGAATTGCTATAATCCATAGTGCAATAAGTATATACAAAGACTTCTTATCACTATTCATCAAAATCAATATAATTGGTGTATATGTTCCAGTTATCAATAAATATATTGATGAATGATCTAAAATTCTAAGTATTTTCTTTATTAATCTACCAGGTATACTATGATATAAAGTAGAGCCTAGATAAAGTGTTATTAGTGATATACAATAAATCCATACTCCAGTAATTGCATAATTATTAGAAGTTTTTAGTGATTCCACTACTAAAAATATACTTCCTACAATTGATAGTATAGCTCCTACCCCATGAGTCACAGCATTTGCTATTTCTTCTCCTTTAGTATAAAAATTATATACTACTTCTTCTTTTTTAATACCAAAGCACCTCCCAATAATTTTTCTTTAATAATTATATCTCAATTCCCATAATATTATTCTTTTTGTAGTCTATGTATTTGTACTACACCCTCTTCTCCACTTTCAACCTCCTTATCGTTTTCAAAATATATAAACCTATCATTTTCTAATCCTTTAAAGATAATTGGAGTTATAGGAGACTTTGCCTTTTCTCTAATTAGTTCTAATGGAAATTCTATTAATATATCGTCCTCATTAACAATATCTCCCTCTTCTACAAAAGCTTTAAACCCCTCTCCTCTTAACTTTAAACTATCTATTCCTATATGTATTAGTATATCATATCCATCTAAAGTTCTAATTGTTATTGAGTGTTTTTCTTTTGCTAATGTGATTATCATCCCTTTTACTGGTGATCTTAGAATATTGCTACTAGGATTTATTGCGAATCCATCTCCAATTAATTTCATAGAGAATATTTCATCTGGAACTTCTTCGAGTCTTAAAAGCCTTCCTGAAAGAGGAATTTTTATTAATGACTCTGTTTTTATACCACTTTTCATTTCTTCTACTTTATTTTTCTTCTTTACTACTATTTCTTTCCCACTCATAATATCCTTTATCTGTTCTTTAATAATATCAGATTGAGGTCCAAAAATGGCTTGAATATTATTTCCTATAATCATTAAATCTGCGGCGCCTAAAGCCTTCAACTTATCTCTATTTACTGATGATAACTTATTAACTGTCACTCTTAGCCTAGTTATACATGAATCTAAATATTTTATATTTTTAGCACCACCGAAGGCATCTAATATTTCATAAGGAGTATTTTCATTAGATATATCTATTCTTACATTATTTTCATCATCTTCTCTTCCTGGAGTTTTTAAATCCAACTTTCTTATTATAAATCTAAAGCCAAAATAATATATTACAGCAAATATACCACCTACTATAATAACCCAGAACCAATTAGTCCTATTTGGTATAACACCAAATAATATAAAATCTATAAGCCCACCAGAAAAAGTTAGTCCTATTTTAACATTTAGCATTTGCATTATCATAAATGATAACCCAGCAAATATACAATGAATTGCAAATAAAACTGGTGCTACGAAGAGAAATAAAAATTCAATAGGTTCAGTGATTCCAGTTAAGAATGATGTTAATGCTCCAGAAAATAAGATTCCTGCAACTAACTTTTTCTTTCCTTTATCAGCTTCATGGTACATAGCAAGAGCTGCAGCTGGAATTCCAAACATCATAAATGGATATTTCCCAGTCATAAACGTACCAGCTGTAAACTCTACTCCATCTTTAAGTTGTGCAAAAAATATAGATTGATCTCCCACTATTAATTGACCTGCTGAATTTATATATTCTCCGAATTGATACCAAAAAGGAGTATACCAAATATGATGTAATCCAAATGGTATTAATGCTCTTTCTATAACACCAAAAATAAAGGCTGAAATAGTTTCATTAGTACTTATAATACTTCTAGAGAACTCTAAGAAAAAGTTTTGAATAGGTGGCCAAATAATAGCCATAATAGTTCCTAATATAACTCCTGAGAATGCTGCTACGATTGGTACAAATCTCTTTCCAGAAAAGAAACCTAAAAATTCTGGCAATTTTATATCATAAAATTTTTCATATATTATTGCCGAAATTATCCCAATAATAATTCCCCCAAAAACACCAGTAGGTAAAGTAGGTATTCCTAGTATAGTTGTGTACATTGGATTTGTTTCTACTTGTGTTATATCTATTCTAGCAACTATACCTGTAGTTATATTCATTATTAAGAAACCTACTATTGCAGCTAATGCTGCAACTCCATCTCCTGATGTCATCCCAATTGCTACTCCTACAGCAAATATCAAAGGCAAATTAGTAAATATAATGTTTCCTGATGAAGACATTATATCAGCTATCATTTGAAAATTATCTCCTGCTAATATAGGAAATATATTTAAGAAATCTTGATTTTCAAATAAAGTTCCTATTCCCATTAATAATCCTGCTACTGGCAATAATGCTATAGGTAAAGTTAAGGATTTCCCTATCCTCTGCAAGACTCCAAAGGACTTTTTGAATAACATACCAATATCCATTGTTTCCTCCCAATTTAATTCAAATAAGGACTTAAGCTAAACACTACTTAAGTCCACAAAATCCTATAAATATCAATTTTATTTTATTTTATTTACTTCTTAAAACAGAAATAACTCTATGTATATGCATAGTTAAATAAACTATTTCATCGTCAGTAACATTATAATCATAGTTAGCTTCTACATATGATTTAACTTTTTGAGCACAATCATATGCCTCAGGGTAACTTTTTTGGGCTATATTTAAAAACTCTCCACTATTATCCTTGTTTTGATTATTTGTCACTACTCTTTTTGCAAAATATTTCAAATGTGTTAATAACCTATCATAATTTAAATCATCCTCATCAAATTCAACTGAGTAATAATATCTGATAATGTTTAAAACACCTTTTATTATATTAGTTGCAGTAACCGATTCCTTTGAAGTTTCTTGATAACTTGCATTAACTAAATGTAAAGCTATGAATGCTGCTTCATCTTCTGGTAAATTAATATTTAATCTCTTATTAATATAATCTACTGCCCATAAGGCTACTGAGAATTCTTCTTTATGAATTCTTCTTATTTCGTCTAATAGGTCATTTTTAATTTGTACATTGTTTTTGTATCTTTTTATAGCAAAGGCTATATGATCAGCTAAAGATATATATATTTGTTTATCTAATTTTCTATTTAACTTTTTAACAGAGTAAGAAATTATTTCATGTGCTAACTCAAATATCCCATCTGGGATTTGATTTATTAGCTTCTTTAATTTATTTCCCATTCTCTTATCATCTACAACAAATATTTTTTCTATCTTATCTTCTTCAATTTCTTGACCAACCTTTCTTTTAAATGCAATTCCGGACCCCATAATAATGACTTCTTTTTTAGTATTAGGATCTATTGATACAACAACATTATTGTTCAATATTTTTTCAACAATCATCTTAACATTCTCCTTAACCTTGGAAAATAAAATACCTAAATTAGAGTATATTATAACACTCCAATTTAGGTATTGCCTGTATTCCAGTAACAATCCACATACTTAATAAATATATCTTATCATTGTAAATAACTACTGTCAATATTAATAGATTATCTCTGTTTTGTAGGTAAAATAATTATAAACTCACTACCTTTATCAACTTCACTTTCAACATAAATCTTGCCTTTATGTAAAGTTACTAATTGCTTTGTTAACGTTAGTCCTAGCCCACTTCCACCAAATTCTTCAGATATATTATTATACGCTTGCCCGAATCTATCAAATATCGCCTTATGATATTTTCTATCTATCCCAACTCCTGTGTCTTTTACTGATATTTTTACTGAGTTCCCGAAATCTCTTATTCTTACCTCTATCCTTCCTCCAGCTTCAGTAAATTTTACAGCATTGCCAACAAGATTAACTATACATTTCTCTATTTCACCTTCATCGCATTCTATTATCTTTTCTTCCATTTCAGGATCTATAATTAATTCAATTCCTTTTGATTCAATATAATCCTTCATAGATAAGACTACATCCTCTACTAAATAAACTATGTTATGTTCCTTAATATCTAATCTATATGATCCAGCTTCAATTTTAGATGTATCGATTATATTATTAATTAATTTAAGTAACCTATCTGAGTTTCTTTTTACTGTGTCCATGTAGTAATTTAATTTGTCCCTACTAATATTTTTTTTATCCCCATTTAATTTAGTTACAAGTTGCTCTACTGAGATAATAACATTTAAAGGTGTTCTAAGTTCATGAGATAAATTAATAAAATAATTATTTTTATACTTTTCATTTTTAATCAACTTATTATAAAGTTCTTCATTCTCATTAAGTTTTTTATTTAATTCATTAGTTCGTTGCTCCACTAAAGTATCTAGTATTTTAACCCTATTCCAAGTTATATATACTATAACAAATGCAAGCAGTAAGTAAGTCATATATGCAATAGGACTTTTCCATGGTTTTACTTCTACTGTAAATTCTATACTCGTTGGCTCACTCCAATCTCCTGTAGAGTTTCTTGCACTTACCATAAAAATATAATCTCCAGCATCTAGATTTGTATAATTAACATAATTTCTATTATCAGATAATATCCACTCTTTATCAAGCCCAACCAATTTATGAGCATACTGTATCCTCTTTACATTTGCATAATCAGGCAAAAAGAAATCAAAATAGATGTTATTATTCTTATAACTTAATTTTATCTTTTCTTTATCTAAAAGCTCATCTTGATTTGTATATGCACTTCCTATAACTACTTTAGGTAAAAAATTTTTTTCTTCTAAATTTTGTGGATAAAATGTAGTAATTCCATTTGTACCACCAAAAAACATCTCACCATCATTTGCCTTATGAAATGAATAACCATTAAATTCATTTCCTTGTAGCCCATCTGTGTCATCATAATTAATAAATTTATCAAGTTTTACGTCATATTTGGATATCCCATAATTTGTACTTATCCATAAATTATTTTCATCATCTACTAAAATTCCATAAATAAAATTATTAGTCAATCCATCACTTTCATCATATCTTGTGAATGTTTCATCTTCTCTATTAAATTTATTTAATCCATATTGAGTTCCAACCCAAACTGTATTATTATCATCTACTGCAATAGTTTTTACTACATTAAAACTTATACTTTTTTCGTTATTTGATTCATTTCTGTATGCCTTAATTATTTCGGTATCCTTATTTATTCTAATTAATCCTCCATTTAAAGAAGATCCAATCCATATTTCTCCATCCTTATCTTGAGTTATTCCTGAAAACACTTTTTCAGATATTTCATTATCTAAAAATAACTGCTTATAAGATTTAAAATTACTTTTTCTATCGAATATGCATACCCCATCATCTGTTGTTATCCAAAGATCCCCATCTTTATCTATATACAAACTTCTTACATCATTTGATATTAATGAATTCTCACCTTCATGAAAATATTTTGTGAACTTTTTAGTTTTCTTATCATACTTTGTTAATCCATTTTCAGTAGCTATCCAAATCTCATCATCAATACCTGTTATATCTCTTATATTATTATTACTAAGTGAATTTTCATTACTTGATGCTTTATATTTATTTATACTGTTATTTTCTCTATCTATAACATTTATTCCATCCTGAACGGTCCCAACCCAAATAAGTCCTTCATCATCTTTATGTATTCCAGCAACCATATTGCTACTTAGAGAATTACTATTAAAATAATCTCTTTTATAATTTATGAAAGAATTTTTACCATTGAAAATACTTATTCCATCGTAAGTTCCAATCCAAATAGCTCCAGAATTATCTTCAACTAAACTTAAGATATCATCACTAACCAAGCTCTGAGGATCATATATTTTAGATCTATAATTTATAAATCCATTATTTTCTTCCTCTAACATACTTAATCCATTATTAGTTGCCACCCAAACTTTATTGTTACTGTCTTTTAATATGTATCTTATAGAATTTCCAGAAATAGAATTATCATCACTTGGATCGTGTTTATAATGTTCTATCTTATTTGTTTCTATATCCAACTTATCCAAACCACTATCATAAGTACCTATCCATAAATTATTGCTATCATCAGCGTATATCTTAAATATAAAATTTTCTGATATAGAATTACTTAATCCATTAGCATAGTAGTTAGTGATTTCATTTGTCTTTCTGTTGACTTTATTCAAACCCTCTTTGGTTCCTATCCATAAATCCCCGTATAAATCTTCATCTATAGAATAAATATCTTGGCTAGTTAAATTATTATTATCATCACTCTCTCCATAAATCCTTATAAAATTATCATTTCTTTTATCATATAGGTTTAATCCATCTGTAGTTGCTATATATATATCTTTGTTTGAATCTATTAATATTTCTGTTATGTTATCATTAGATAACTTACACCCATAGACCCCTGACAAATAAGTCGTTATCTCCTCTGTTTCGCTATCTATTTTGTTTAAACCACTAGATGTCCCAACCCAAATGTTGCCATCCTCATCTTCATTTACAGCTGAAATATAATTCATGCTTATGCTATCTTCATTTCTATCACTATATTTATATACTTTAAAATCATGCCCATTGTACCTATTTAAACCATCTATTGTAGCTATCCACATATATCCCTTACTATCTTGAAATATATATTGGACTGTAGTTTGAGATAATCCATCTTCTACAGTTATTCTTCTAAATGTGATATTATTTTCATCATTGCTTAATGCACTAGTTCTTAAACATAAATTATTAAAAATACATATAGCAAGTATTGAAATACTCATTATTCTCTTTACCTTTTTTCTCATATAACCTATTCTCCATAAAACAACGATTAATCTATAGTAAATATTATATACTATAAGAAGAAATTTTTATATAAAATAAACATTTCTTACAAAAAAAACTAAAAAGAAAAAGGCTAAAAACATAATTTTTAGCCTTTTTCTTGATTTGGCAGGGGCAGTAGGAATCGAACCCACAACCAACGGTTTTGGAGACCGCTACTCTACCAATTGAGCTATACCCCTTCGACAGAGACTATTCTATCATGACAATTTAATTCTTGTCAATAAAAAAATAAAAAAGTCAGCAATTTAAAATTACTGACTGGCAGGGGCAGTAGGAATCGAACCCACAACCAACGGTTTTGGAGACCGCTACTCTACCAATTGAGCTATACCCCTTTGCAACAATAACTATTATATCTTATGTATATTCAAAAATCAACTACTAATATTATTATAATTTTTTATTACTTTAATAATATCACTAAGATTTTTAGTTAATACATTGCCATCAACTTCAGAGTTTAGCCCCACAAAAGTATATTCCTTTTTAATTTCACTCTTCAATTTGCTTAAATCTTCATTCTCTTTATCATAAATAAAAATAATATTTTTAAATTCATCTTCTTTTATTTCTTCTTTGATATCTTTAACTTTATTTACCTGTATTTCAAGTTCTCTAAATAAATAATCAAATTTATCTGTATTAGTAAATATAGAATAACCCTTGTACTTATTTAATTCTTCTTTTGATTCACTTAAGAATTCGTCTAATCCTTGAGTAATACTATTATAATTATCTTCGTAATAACTTCTATTTTCAATATCTCTTTCTTGTAATGCAATCTTTATATTATATAATGCTATCTTATATTCATTAAATCCAACTAAATAATACGGATTTTCTTCATTTTCCTTTGATAAAGATTGAGTAATGGGCCTTATTCCTCTACTAGCATTAATAACTCCTACATCAGAATTTTTTGAGTTCTCTAGTATTTCATCTATCCACTCTTCATATCCTAATCCATTGTATATAAATAGATCCATATTTAAAACATTATTTATAACATTTTCATTTATTTCAAATTCTTTCATTTCCTTTTCACTATTAAATAAATACTCTACATTATGCTTATCTCCTACTAAATTCTTGACCATATCATATATTTCTTTATTTACTGTTAATATATTTAAATAAGTGTCCTTTTTTTCATCTAGTTCATCTGTTGGATTTGCCATAAAAGGATTATAAGAAAATGTTAATCCAAAAAATAGTATAGAAGTAAAAATGACTAACGTATATGTCAACTTCTTCATAATAATTTCCTCCAAGGAATAAAAATATTCTACTATATTATTTTATACTATCACGATAAAAAAAGAATTACAAATCTTTTACATATTATTTATAACTTAAATGATCTATATATATTTTAACCTTTCTTTTTCACTTTATTTTAGATAGAATATATATTAATATAAATTCTTTAGAAAGGAGTTTTCATATGCATTTTTATGTTAAAGATATAGAAGAAACAACAAATCTTGGATTTGCTATCGGGAAGTTGTTAAATTCCGGCGATATAGTTTGTTTAACTGGCGATTTAGGAACTGGAAAAACACATATTACTAAAGGTATTGCTAAAGGTCTAGATATAGATGATCATATAACTAGTCCAACATTTACAATAGTTAATGAATATGATTCTGGAAGACTAAAATTATATCACTTCGATGTATATAGGGTTAGCGATCCTGATGAGATTTATGCCATAGGTTTTGATGATTATATATTTTCAAATGGAGTATCTGTAATAGAATGGGCTAATTACATAGAAGATATATTGCCTAGCGAATATTTACATATATTAATTGAAAAAGATTTATCTAAAGGAGAAAATTTTAGAAAAATTACTATAACTCCTTATGGCGATAAATATAATTATATAAAGGAGTTAAGTTTATGATAGTTTTAAGTATAGATTCAGCATCAAAAGTTGCTACCGCTGCTCTTTTAGATGAGAATAATTTAATCGCAGAATATACTATTAATAATAAATTAGAGCATTCTACTTTGATTATGGATATGGCTGATAAGCTATTAAAAGATTCAGACTTAGATATAGATGATGTAGACGGATTTGTAGTTTCAAAAGGCCCTGGTTCCTTTACAGGGTTAAGAATAGGAATGGCTACCATTAAAGGATTAAGCTTCGGTGCAAATAAACCTTATATAAGTATTTCTAGCTTAGATGCCCTTGCATACTCTAATATAAACTTCGATGGCATTATTTGTCCTATTATGGATGCATTAAGAAGTAGTGTGTATACTTGCCTTTATAAAGGAAATGATGGTAATTTAGAAAAACTAACAGATTATTCGGCTCTAGAACTAGACGAATTAATTGAATTGTTAAAAGAAAAGGGAGAAAAGGTTATATTTACTGGTGATGCAGTAAATAAACATAAAGATTATTTATTAGAACATTTACCAAATTCTATCTTTGCTCCAAATCATCTTAGTATTATAAGAGCATCTTCTTTAGGAGAGTTAGGAATAAAAATGCTATTAAATAACGAACAGGATGACTTAAATTCATCTCCATTTTACCTGAAAAAACCTCAGGCTCAAAGAGAATTAGAAAAAAGGTTAGCATTAAAAAATGAGAATAACATATAATTTGATGACTTCAAGTGATGTTAACGAGGTGTATGATATATCTAAATCCTCATTTTCAACTCCTTGGAGCATAGAATCAATTAATAATGAAATCAATAATCCTTTAGCAAAATATATAGTTGCAAAAGATGAAGATGAAAACTTAGTAGTTGGATTTGTCGGTATTTGGATAGTAGTAGGCGAAGGAAGTATAACTAATATAGCTGTTCATCCAGATTATAGAGGCATGGGAATTGGAAGTAAATTATTATCCTCATTAATAAATCTATGTTCTGATTTAAATTGTACTTTAATAAATTTAGAAGTTAGAGAATCTAACTACTCAGCTCAGAACCTTTATAAAAAATTTGGTTTTACTGTAGATGGTATTAGAAAAGGTTATTATGAAGATAATAAAGAAAATGCAATATTAATGAGCAAAATAATATTTGAATAACTTTTTTTCAAATACAAGTATATAACTCTATAAAAAATTATATTAAAATTTAATAATATAATAAAAAGGGGCTGCCTAAGCAGCTCCTTAATTTACTTCTCCTAGTAATATATCTTCATATTTTTCTTTCTTTTTCATATGTTTAAGTACTATTATACCTGTTATAACTGTTGCTAGTAAATCACTTAATGGTTGTGCTATCCAAACTCCATCTAACCCTAATCCAAATACTCTTGGTAAGATTACTATTAATGGAATTAATAATATCACTTGTCTTAATAAACTTAATAACATTGCAGTTTTTGCGTCCCCAATTGATTGAATATAATTTGTACCTGTAATTGAAATTCCAACTATAGGTAACATCATTAGATATATCCTTAATCCCTTAACTGAAATATCCATGAATTTAGGATCTTTATTAAATATTCCTATTATAGCTTCTGGCGAAATTTGAACTAATATGAAAGCTATTACTAATATAATAGTTGCCACCAAAAGCGATAATTTATACGCTTCCTGTGCTCTACTCTCTTGTTTTGCACCATAATTAAATCCGATTATAGGTTGAGCCCCTTGGTTTATCCCAAAAATAGGCATTAAACACATAAGGCTAACAGAGGATATTGTAGCCATTGCTCCTATTGCAATATCTGTTCCATAAGTTCTAAGTACATTATTAGAAATTACTTGAACTAAACTTGCTGCAATTTGCATAGCAAATGGTGATGCCCCTATTGCTAATATTTTTATAACTATATTTTTATTTAACTTTAAGTTTGATTTTATAAATCTTAAATTTGATTTTCCACTTACATAATATCTAATACCTATTAAAGCTGTTATTAGTTGTGAAATTACAGTTGCAATAGCGGCTCCTTGAATTCCCATATTAAATCCGAAAATTAGTAACGCATCTAATACTATATTAGTTAAACATCCAATTACCATTATTGTTGCTGCAAGCTTTGGATTTCCATCACCTCTTATGGTGTTATTGAAAGTAAATGCTACCATATTAAATACTGTTCCTAATAGTATTATGTATATATATGACTTTGCATAATATAAAGTGCTCTCACTTGCACCAAATTTAGTTAAAATAAACTCTCCAAAAACTATTCCTATTATAGTTAAAATTACTGCAATTATTATAGATAAAGTTATAGCATTTCCTATTACTTTTTCTGCTTCTTCTTTTTTTCCTTGTCCTAGTTTTATAGAAATAGTTGTAGTTGCACCAGCTCCCACTAGTAAACAAAATCCTAGAATAATAGTTGTTATAGGCATTGTTACACCTACTCCTGTAATAGCTAATGAACCTACTCCAGGTATATTACCTATAAAAACTCTATCTACTACATTATATAAAGCATTAACTACCATACCAATTATGGCCGGTACTGAATATTTTAATAATAATTTACTTATTTTTTCATTTGCAAGCATTTCTTGTGTACTCATTAAATCTCCTCCTTATTATTTTATTCCTCTGTTAGTAATCTAGGTTATTTTCTATAATCTAGATGCACTTTTTTAACAAATTCAAAATTATTTCTTTTTCTTCAAAAGTTAAGTTTTTAGTTAGATTCTCTTCCCAACTTTTTGCAACATTACATATTTCTTTTTTATGTTTAAGACCTTTATCTGTTAAAAATAACCTGTAAGCTCTTTTATCCTTATCGTCATTGACTCTTGTTATAAACCCTTCTATCTCCAATTTCTTAACTGCCCTAGCTGTTGTTCCTTTATCTATCTTCAAATTTAAAGATAAATCCTCTTGTCTTACTCCATCTTTTCTATAGAGCTCCATTAAGAAATTAAATTGACCATATCCTAAACCTAGATGAGATAGTTCTTTTAAAAAAAATATATTCCCCATTCTTTGAATTTCAGATATATATTTAGCAATATTTTCATATTTCATCTCTTCCATAGTTATCTCCTAAGCAAAGTAATATTATAGATTTTAATTTATAATATAATGATATAGTTGCATTTGCAACTATATCATTATATTATATTCAATAACAACTTTCAATATTAAATAATAAAAAAGATAGGAATCTTACTCCTATCTTTAAAATTTAACTTTTCTATATTAAATTGAACTTAAGTTCTCTTTTACTCTATTATCTAATTTTGAATCTACTTTAAAAATCGCTTGTGATACTTTTCTATATAGTACATAAGTTATTGAACATACCATTATAGCCTTCAATCCATTAAACGGTAGTAAACCTATAGTTACATATTGAAGTGTTTCACTTGGAGCCATTTTCATTCCATATGCTGGTAGTAAAAAGTACACATTTGCTATAATTCCTACAATTTCAATACATATAGTTCCTAACATCATTCCAAGTATAGCTGTTTTCTTGCTCTTATTTCTATGATAAACCCATGCAGCTGGAGCAACGAGAGAAACTCCTATTATAAAGTTGGCCATCTCTCCAACAAAACCTGTTCCAGTACCTTTGACTATTAAAATTAATAAATTCTTTAATAATTCAATTACAACACCTGCCATTGGGCCAAAAGCAAAAGCTCCCATAAGTGCCGGAATATCACTTAAATCAATTTTTAACCATGGAAATGGTAAAAATGGTATCGGAAAGTCGAAATACATAAGTACCACAGCTATGGCACCTAAAAGTGAAATTTTAATAAATTTGTTTAGGTTTTTGTTTTGTTGATTATTCATTTTATCTCCTCCCAAAAGATATCCTCTGGGGCATGGGTTAGTTGCTTAATAATGATATTAATTTAACAATTTCCTCTTATAATCTTATAAATTTCACATATTACATAATAAATAAAAAACCCTGATGTAAAATTACATCAGGGTATGAAATCATAAGAAATAAGATTTGCTAATTAATATACATAACAAGCAATATCTAACGCCTTACCTTCTTTCATCCAGACTGTACTGTCGGCCTCGGAGTTTCACCGAATCATGCTAAAATTTAGCTCGCGGGCTATACCGCCGGTGGGGAATTTCGCCCCGCCCTGAAGATAATTTATTTACAATATCATTATATTCCTGTTTTTAATTTTTGACAAGTAATATTTTTAACAATCTTCATCTTTTATTCCTTTCATAGATAAAGATATTCTATTTCTCTTACTATCTACTTCAAGAATCTTTACTTTTACAATATCTCCTACCTTAACTATATCTAATGGATGCTTTACAAATCTATCTGCCATCTGACTTTTATGAACTAATCCATCTTGGTGTACACCTATATCTACAAAGGCACCGAAGTCTGATACATTTCTTACAGTTCCCATAAGTACCATACCTTCGCTTAAATCCTTCAAATCTATAACTCCAGTTTTTAAAATAGGTTTTGGAAGTTCATCTCTTATATCTCTTCCTGGCTTTTTAAGTTCTTTTATAATATCTTCTAAAGTAAGCTCTCCAATTTCTAAATCTTTAGATATATTTTTTATTCCTTTTTCTTTTACTCTTTCATCTATATCCTTAAGATTGTTTTCTTTCAAATCATAATCATTATATCCAAGTAAAGCTATTAAGTTTCTAGCTACTTCATATGACTCTGGATGTACAGAAGTATTATCTAGTGGCTCTTCACTTTCCATAACTCTTAAAAATCCCGCACATTGTTCATAAGCTTTTTGCCCAAGCCTCTTAACCTTTAATAGTTCCTTTCTACTTTTGAATCCACCAACTTCATTCCTATAAAGAACTATATTATTAGCAATACTTGTATTTATTCCTGCTATATATGTAAGTAATGAAGGTGTTGCTGTATTTAGGTCTACACCGACTTTATTTACGGAATCTTCAACTACACCAGTTAGAGATTCATCTAATCTTTTCGGAGTTACATCATGTTGATATTGACCAACCCCTAAAGCTTTTGGATCTATTTTTACTAACTCAGCCATAGGATCTTGTAATCTTCTACCTATTGATATAGCCCCTCTAACTGTAACATCTAAATCTGGATATTCCTTAGTTGCAAGTTCAGATGCAGAATATACTGATGCTCCTGCTTCAGATACTATAACATAAGATACTTCTCTTCCATTTTCTTTTTTAATCTCTGAAATTACTTCTGATATTACCTCTTCCGATTCTCTTGATGCCGTTCCATTTCCTAAAGAAATAACTTCAATATTATGTTTACTTATTAATTTTTTTAATACTTCCTTGGTTTCCCTTATTTTATTTTGAGGTGCCGTTGGATATACAGTAGTATTTTCTAAGAATCTACCTGTACTGTCTAATACAGCTACTTTACATCCTGTTCTAAAACCAGGATCATATCCCATAACTACTTTTCCTTTTATAGGTGGCTGCATTAATAAAGCCTTTAGATTTTCTTTAAATATCTTTATTGCTCCTTCTTCACCTTTATCAGTTAGTTCATTTCTAATTTCTCTTTCAATAGATGGATATATTAACCTCTTTAATGAATCCTTAATTGTAATCTTCAAATATTCATCGGTAATATTATTTCCTTTTAATATTTCCTTTTCTAAATAATTGATTATCTTATCTTCACTAACAGTTATCTTAACATTTAATATCTTTTCTTTTTCTCCTCTATTTATAGCAAGAATTCTATGTGGTGGTATTTTAAACACCTCTTCACTATACTCATAATACATTTCGAAAGGTGTACTCTCATCACTTTCTCCCTTTGTTTCAATCTTTCCTTCTTTGGATACTAAGTTTCTTATCCACTTTCTATATTTTGGCTCATCTGATATTTCTTCAGCTATTATATCTAAAGAACCATTAATAGCATCTTCTTCTCTGTTAACTCCCTTTTCCTCATTTATATATTTTATTGCTTCACTTTTTATATCCCCATGGAAATCTCCTGATAATATAAGCTCTGCAAGTGGTTTTAGTCCCTTTTCTAATGCAATAGTTGCCCTTGTTCTCTTTTTTTGTTTATATGGTCTATAAATATCTTCAACTTCTGTTAAAGTTAAAGCCACTTCTAAAGACTTTTGTATTTCTTCTGTTAATTTTCCTTGCTCATCTATAAGCCTTAAGACATCTTCTTTTCTTTCTTTCAAATTTCTAAGATAAATTAATCTCTCTTGAAACTTTCTTAATATCTCATCACTTAATGCACCTGTTTGTTCCTTTCTATATCTAGAAATAAATGGAACAGTATTACCATCATCAAGTAATGAAATTACATTATTTACTTGAGACAAACTTATACTAAGCTCCTCTGCTAATCTACCTGCTATATTAACCATAAGTTTCCTCCTAAAATTTTTTACATATTAATATTATAATACAAATTCTTGTTTTTATATATTACCATCTTGATATTATGTAAAATTAAGTATATAATTATAATTGTAAAATTTTTACAATTGGGTGATGATATGAATAAACTTTCAATATTTATAAATAAAATAATCA
>NZ_JASCQJ010000023.1:0-52469 GCF_033043255.1 Clostridium lamae
AGATTCTCACTTAAGACTTAAAAGAATTGCTGGTTTACTTTATACTTAACTTATATTCTGTTCAATTTTCAAAGATCATGTTTACTTCGCATTTAAGCGACTTCTATATGTTATCATCTTGAGTTTGCATTGTCAACATATTTTTTTAATTTATTTTGCCAACGCCTCAGGAACATTGACTATTGTATCATAGCTTTATTTTAATTCAAATAAACTTAATTCATTTATTTAAATTTATTTACTATTTACTTTATTTTTATTCATATTTCTTTATTTTATACATACTGATACACTAGGATATGTTTAACTTAAATGATTTAATATTTAGTATATTTTTATTAAAAATTAATTATTTATTATATAAAACTAGCAATCAAGGCATATTCATAATATAATATAGTATATTTTGAAATATTTATGCATCTATAGCTCAGCAGGATAGAGTGCTGGACTTCGAATCCAGGCGTCGGGGGTTCGAGTCCCTCTAGGTGCACCATCGACTTACAAAACGCAATCCGTATTGTGTTTTGTAGGTTTTTTAATTTCCATTATCTTATCACTAAAGTTATTTATCTATAAAAATAGAGTAGAAATTTTCTACTCTATTTTAGTCATTCTTAGTTCTTTATCTAATTCATTTTATATTAGCTATAATCATACCTTAATATTAATGCTGATATACCTTTTACTTTAATCTTTGAGTCATTTATTTTATAAATACCATTTTCATTTATATCTTTATAATCTAGAACAACTATAAATCTATTATGTTCTAACTCTACTTCGACATCATGTTTATTCCCATTAAATATAACTACTATTTTCCCCAAAGGATCATTAACATTATCTCCTTCTGCTATATAGCCAACAATATTTTCATCCTTAAAATTCTTCCCGAATTTTAGAAAACTAATATTCTTATTAATATCATTACTTGAATCCATTTTAAATATTTTATGATTTTTTCTAAGCTCAATCAAACTTTTATAATAATTGAAAACATATAAATACTTTTCTTTTTTGCTCCAATTAAATTTATTTACGTAATCTGATGATTTATAGCTATTTTCTACTAAAGTTCCATCTCTCTCTTCTTTACTTCTAAGTATTTCATCTCCTGAATGAATAAATGGTATTCCTTGTGATGTTAATATGATAGCAGCTGCTAACTTGTTCATTCTTATTCTTTCTTCTATTGTTGATGAGGACTCTACTAAAGATAACTTATCCCAAAGCGTATAATTATCGTGAGCTGAGGTATATGTTATAACTTGATATGGTTCATTAGCCCATGGTTTTTTTGAGTAGTTAAGCTTATTGAAATCTATATCTTTGTGATTTGTTGATGCAACTATTCCAAATTTTATAGTTTCCTCAAAACCAATTCCTCCGTTTATAAATCCACCCTTTTCCACTTCAAACACGCTTCCCTTTATAGCATCTCTTATATCATCACTAAATGCTCCTACTTGTATATTACCAAAACACTTTATATTTTCCTTTAATGTCAATATTGAATTATGAAGTGGAGACTCTCCGGCCTTCCAGCCTTCGCCGTATATTAACACACCATCATTTAACTCTGATCTAATTGACTTCATAGTTTCAATATCATGAAGGCCCATCAAATCAAATCTAAATCCATCTATTTTGTATTCTTTTACCCAATATTTCACAGAGTCTAAAATGAATTTTCTTACCATAGTTCTTTCTGAAGCTAATTCATTTCCACATCCTGATCCATTTGAAAAACTCCCATCTTTATTAAATCTATAATAATATTTAGGTACTATTTTATTAAAATTAGAATTTTCAGTATCTGCAGTATGATTAAATACCACGTCCATAACAACTTTAAATCCTAGCTCATGAAGATTCATTATTAGTTCTTTAAATTCTCTTATTCTAACCTCACCATCATAAGGATTTGTTGAGTAAGATCCCTCTGGTACATTATAATTTAAAGGATCATACCCCCAATTATACTCTTCCTCATCATAATACATTTCATTTACAGTTTTATAATCAAATGCTGGAAGCAATTGTATCACATTTACACCTAATTCCTTTAAATGATTTATCCCCGTCTTTATGCCACTACTTAAACCTGCCGTATTATTATGAAATCCCTTAAACTTTCCTTTTATATCATCTTTCACACCTGAATTATAATCTATTGTGAAATCCCTAATATGTACCTCATATATAATTGAATCTAGATGACTCTGAAATTTGGGAATTTTATGACTTTCCCATCCAATAGGATTAGTTCTTTCTAAATCTATTACCATCCCTATATTTCCATTAACTCCAACTGATTTTGCATATGGATCCACTACTTCACTCTCTATTCCATTGTTTTTTATAATATAGTTGTAATATTCTCCGTGTAAGTCTCCAACTACTTCTATTTCCCAAAGACCTCTTTCTTTATATTTCATATCTTTAATATCCTTATACTTTTTATTACAAAGATATCCATCATTACCCCTAAAAATTATTTTTACAGATTGCGCATTTGGTGCCCAAACCCTAAAAATCGTTTTCTCTTTATTGTAAATCGCTCCCAATTCCCCATCATACTTATATAGTTCATCAAACTCTTTCACCAAATTTTCTTCAAAAAAATTGAACATATAATCCCTCCCACAAAGCAATTATATTATAAAAAATTCTATTTTTATATTTATTCTTTTAATTTTATATTTAAAACAAATTTAAAAGCTATATTTTGTTATTTTATAAAAAAATAAAAAGCTTACGATAACTCGTAAGCTTTTTTGGAGCGGGTGATGAGAATCGAACTCACGTAACTTGCTTGGAAGGCAAGGGCTCTACCATTGAGCTACACCCGCATATTATGGAGCGAAAGACGGGACTCGAACCCGCAACATTCACCTTGGCAAGGTGACGCTCTACCATTGAGCCACTTCCGCTTATTTTTCTGAAGTTTTAAAATATATATGGTGCAGATGAAGGGAGTCGAACCCCCACGCCAATGGCGCTAGATCCTAAGTCTAGTGCGTCTGCCAATTCCGCCACATCTGCATATATATTTGGTGGCTTACCCGGGAATCGAACCCGGTACACCTTGATTAAAAGTCAAGTGCTCTACCGAATGAGCTAGTAAACCACATGGCTGGGATAGCAGGATTCGAACCTACGAATACCGCAGTCAAAGTGCGGTGCCTTACCGCTTGGCGATATCCCAGTATTTAATGGGGTGAACGATGGGACTCGAACCCACGACAACCAGTGCCACAAACTGGCGCTCTACCAACTGAACTACGTTCACCATTAATGGTGCGTTATCAGGGGATCGAACCCGGGACACCCTGATTAAGAGTCAGGTGCTCTACCAACTGAGCTAATAACGCATATATGGTGCGTGTTAAGAGATTCGAACTCCTGGCCCACGCCTTAGAAGGGCGTTGCTCTATCCAGCTGAGCTAAACACGCATATTAACCATTAATATCTTATGTTTATGGAGCGGGTGATGAGAATCGAACTCACGTAACTTGCTTGGAAGGCAAGGGCTCTACCATTGAGCTACACCCGCATATTAAGTTTTAAATGGTCGGGGTGACAGGGATTGAACCTGCGACCTCATGGTCCCAAACCACGCGCGCTCCCATCTGCGCCACACCCCGAGATAATGGTGCGTGTTAAGAGATTCGAACTCCTGGCCCACGCCTTAGAAGGGCGTTGCTCTATCCAGCTGAGCTAAACACGCATTCTCTCGTAAAGAACATAAACTATTTTATATCATTACTGTCTACTTGTCAATATCTTTTTTAAAACCTTTTATTGGAGCGGGTGATGAGAATCGAACTCACGTAACTTGCTTGGAAGGCAAGGGCTCTACCATTGAGCTACACCCGCATATAAGGTTTTAAATGGTCGGGGTGACAGGGATTGAACCTGCGACCTCATGGTCCCAAACCACGCGCGCTCCCATCTGCGCCACACCCCGAAAGCTAATATCTCTCAGCGACAATGTTTATTCTACAATAGGAACAGCAATCCGTCAATACATTTTTTTTAAAAATTTTAATATAACTATTCACTTATTACATAAGCCATTAAAAATAAACATCTTAAGACGGACTGCTAAAGCTCTAACTATATTTCTTCCAAATATAGTTTAGGATTTTTACCTTTATCTAACTCTATAAATCCCATTGTTTTCTTCATACCACCATATGGTAACGATATACTGCCAGGGTTCATCATAGATATTCCATCATGCATACTTATTAAAGCTTTATGTGAATGTCCAAAGAGTAAAATATCAGCATCTATTTCTTTGCCTTTATAAAATATAGTATTGTACTCATTTTTTACATTATACATATGTCCATGAGTTACCAATATTTTTGTTCCCATTACATCTATGATTCTTTCATATGGATATTCATTACTAATATCACAATTACCTCTGACTGCATATATCTCTCCATTAAAATCTTCTTCTAATAATCTAGTATCAGGCGCTCCATCTCCACAATGTATAATTATATCTACATTCTCTAAGTGTTTCTTAACTAGATTTATAGATGAAGAGTCATAATGGGAATCACTTATTACAGCAATTTTCATTTTCTCCTCCTACAATAATTCCTCTATTATTTTCCTTGCCTTTTGAAGAGCAACTCCTCTATGTGATATTTTATTCTTATCTTCTATGCTAAGTTCGGCAAAGCTTTTATTAAATGGTTCATAAAAGAATAATGGATCATATCCAAAACCCCCATCCCCATTTTCCTTATTTAAAATATATCCATCAACAGTTCCTTTGACACTTCTATATTCATTCCTATCATTTACAATAGCCAATTGACAAACAAATCTTGCATTTCTATTTTTATACTCCACGTCATTTAACTTTAAAAGAAGCTTCTCATTATTTTTCTTATCATTTCCATGCTCACCAGCATATCTCGCTGAAAAAACTCCTGGTTCACCATTTAAATATTCTACTTCTAACCCTGAGTCATCAGACATTACTATAAAGTCTTTTTCGCCTCTTTTTATTAATTCTTTATATATTTCTATGCTTTTCTTTTTTGCATTTTCTTCAAAAGTAAGTCCATCCTCTTCGACCTCTATATTTAATCCTATATCTTTCAAAGATAAAACTTCAACTCTTATATCACTTAAAACTCTTTTTATTTCTTTAATTTTACCTACATTATTACTAGCAATAACTAATTTCTTCATAAGTTATTTTCCCCCAGTACCTATCCATAATGCATCCATTTTTAATGAATCCTTTTGTATTTGAATCATTTGCTTTATACCCTTTTGAGCTAAATCTAATAATTCATTTAATTCATTTCTATTAAATGGTGATTCTTCTCCAGTTCCTTGCACTTCTATAAACTCACCTTCGTCTGTAGCCACTATGTTCATATCAACCTTTGCATTAGAATCTTCTTCGTAACATAAGTCTAAAATTTTCTCATCTTTAAGAATACCAACACTTGTAGCACTTACGAATTTTCTAATAGGATATACTTCGAAAGGTTTTTCTTTATGAAGCTTATTAACTGCATCTACTAATGCTACAAAGGCTCCTGTTATAGACGTCGTTCTAGTTCCTCCATCTGCCTGTATTACATCGCAATCTATCCATATAGTTTTTTCTCCAAGTGCTTTTAAGTCCATGATAGATCTTAAAGCTCTACCTATTAATCTCTGAATCTCCATAGTTCTACCATCTATCTTTAGCCTAGCTATATCTCTAACTTTTCTTGTTCCAGTGGATCTTGGTAGCATATTATATTCAGCAGTTATCCATCCTTCACCTTGCCCTTTTAAAAATGGTGGGACTTTATCCTCGATTGAAGCTGTACAAATTACCTTTGTGTCACCAACCTCTATTAGAACAGAACCTTCTGCATATTTTGTATATCCTCTTGTAATTTTAGTTGCTCTAACTTGATCATTTTTTCTTCCATCTATTCTCATGTTATTACCTCCAGTTCTTAATATTATAAAAATTTATGCACTATTTTAACTTTCAACTCATATTATTAGTATGAGGATTAATGAAGAGGTGAAGAATTTGCGATATATAGGACCTTACTTTAGAATGAATAAATTATCTTATAAAGAAATTAACGGCCAACTTTTTCATTTATCAAAGGAAGCCATAAGAACCTTGGTTCTAGAGTCAAAATGTGGATTAGTTGATTCTATTAAAAATTATAAAAAATTATCATCCTCCATTGATATTACCACATCTACCAATTTTTCTCCACTACTATGTATATATAGAAAATCATCTCCTAATTATATTCATAGTAAGAATTACAATGGATTTGATGAAGAATCATTCAAGAAAGAAGTTTCTCCGACAACCAATGCACTATTGACTACAAGTATACTTAATTTATCTACTTATTATTCTAGATTTAAAGATGTAGATGAAAAATTATATTCTTATTCTAAAGTATATAAAAAACTTTCAAAACGACAGCTTGAGTTTTATTCAGTTAACCTTAGAGACAATGATGGTTTTTTTACAGAGAAAAAAAACTTATCAGAAAACAATTATAAAGGTTTTAATCTTGTAGATAAAAATAATAAATTTAAATTCTCTGATCAAGCATTTATGATGGTAGCTTATAATCTATATTCAATATTATACCCAGAAGATAAACTTTCATCAGACTATAATAGCTTTTCTCTTGAAATACTTAATACACTCATGGATTTTAAAGAAAAGATATATGATTGCTCCTTCGAAGAAATATGCAAGATACTTACTGCTCTTAATATGTTTTACAGTAATTCTGAAAATAAGGATGCAGAAATATTAATTATAGATTTAACAGATTTCTTAATTAATAAATTTGATGAAAAAGACTACTATGTTGATTCTTTAGATTTTACTACATTATTTGCTTTAAATTTAATCTTAGCTCATAAGTACACTAAGATAATTGCTTTTAATGAGAAATCCAAAGATATATTAAAGAAACTATTGTCATTCTATGATGATGAAAAAGACGTCTTTCTAAAATTATCTAGTAAGAAGGATATGAAATATAGTTGTTTTGATATTGCCTTTTATTTCTTAGCATTATTTATGCATGCGAAAGAAGATAATAATGAGATGGAATACAAAAATATTATTTCTTCATTATATAGAAAATACTTTATTAATTCCGGCATAATTACATCTTGGCCAGATGCACCTACATTAGATGATGCTGAAAGATACAGGGGATTAACATTTAATTCAGCCGATATGCTTGATGAAGGTTTCTTTAAATTATCCACTACCCAATCACCATCAAGCTCAGGAATAGCTCCTGTATTTAAGAAAAATGTTACTTATTCAAAAAAGAAAAACTCATTTTCTTCATCTAACTCATCCTTTGATAGCTATAAGAATTTGTATATATACAATTTAATTATATTCTTATTTAAGGATGACTTTATGTTAGAAACTAATTTATTATCTACTCCTTCTGATTATAGATTAGATGATAATGACTCTATTGATGATAATGATTTAGAAGTGAATGATGAAATAATTAATGACAATAATAAAAGTAAAAGTAAAGATAATGAAGTAAAAGATAAAAGTACTGTTCCTAAAGATGATTCTATAATCGAAGAAGAATCAACTATAAAATAATAAAGACTGAGACATACCTCAGTCTTTATTATTTTTGTATTTCGTTGAAATTTATATTTCCATTTCCATCTAAAACAAGATTTTTAATTTCTTTATTAATAGCGATATTATCATTATAGAAAACTAATGGCAGCACACTATAATTACTAAATAACTCTTCTTCTATACTTAAAAACTTTTCTAGTCTATCTCCTTCTGTTTTAGCAAGTAATAATTTTTCTTTATTATCACTATCTAAGAATTTTACTAAACTGTTGTAGATTGATGCCTCATTAGAAAGTGTTAAATCACCTTGAATTATCGCAAAGTCATAGTAATTTGCCTCATCAATAGAATTTAATTCTTCGCTTGTAATTAAATCATATACTAAATTAATATCGGTATTATTCTCAAACCAGGAAGATAAGTAATCGCATATTTCTTTATTCTCGCTTCCTTCTTTTGCTACAATATGTAATACTTCAGGCTTAACCCATTCTCTATCTTCTGTACTCATTACTTTTCTAGCTTGAAGCTTTTCTAGATTCTCCTTGTCTTCTCTAAAATAACTTCCTTCAGCCAATTCAATATACATACTATTTTTGATCTCATATTCTTCTAAAGCCTTATTTACTAATCTATAAACTTCTCTTCTACCTTCTACTTTCAGTGTAGTATCTTTAGGATTAAAAGCTAAATACATAGCTTTATTAGATTTCAAATTAATTAATCTTCCTTCTGAACTCAATCTATTTAGTTGACTCTTTGGTGGATTAATAACTAAATCTCTTCCCCCCACTTCAAAAGAAGCCATAGCTACTTCTTCCCCTTCATAGGGAATGATAGTTATTCTATCAACTATATTTTTATTCGTCTTTTCATTCCTCTTAAGATTTAATTCTGACATAGTACTGCCTTCGATTTTATAGTTACCTGAATAAATTAAATTAGCATAATTTTTTTTTATATTTTCCCAAAGTAAGACATTTTTTCTGATTCTATATTGTGGTGTAGTAAGTTCCTCTATAAATTTATCATCCTTTGAATTCAATCTAAATATTATATTTTCTTCATTAAACCTTATACCAACGTCTTCAGTAAAAGATCCTTCTCCATTTCTAAACCTCTGTGCACCATATACGTTCAGTAATGCAGCTATATTTTCCTCATTTTCCTCTGTTAATATTTCTCTAAAAAATGTTGCAATATCTTTTGGTGTTATTTTAGTTCCATCGCTCCAAAATACATCACTTCTTATTTTAAAGTCATATTCTAGCCCATCATCCCTTACTTCAACACTTTCTGCTAGAGAAGGTTTTATTTCATTATTTTCATTTATTTCTACTAATCCTCTACTAGTTGCTGTAACAATATCTTGTGCTCTTTTATCTAAACTTCCTACTGCTTTGAAATCTGTTGGTATTTCAGAAATTGAGTATATAACTTCATCATTATTCTTTTCTCCATTTGGTGTAGAAACATCTATAAAGCCTATTAGAAAGCTCGCAACTAAAGCTGAAGATATTAGTGTTATTATTAATTTCTTCATATATACTTCTCCTTATGGTTAGTATCCTTTAGAATTATATCCACATAAATACATATTTAATCACAAATACTAAAATTTATATAAATATGCAAACTTTGTTTTTCTATATGCTATAATACTCTATATACATTATGGAGGAATATTAATATGGATTTAGCAGTACAAATTTTTCAAATAGTCTTTTATAGTATAGGAACATTATTTATGCTAACCTTTGCTATTATAGGTGTATGGGCTTTTATTACCTTTACTAAATACTACAAAACAAAAAGAATTGAAAATTATCTACTTGAAAAAATTTATCAAGCCATAAATCAAATTTCTTATAAAAATAATAGTACACTTAATGAAAATTCTGATGAGAATCTAATTGGTATTGATGATATATTAGATGAAGAAGATTAATGAAGATTTTTATAGATATTTAATTACTATTCATAATTATTAATTTTACTTGTAATTCATACGTAATATATTTGGATAATAAGTTTAAAATCAAAACAAACAAGGGTGAAGCTTATTAACCTAACTTCCCCTTCTATAAAGCTATAAGTCGTAAAAAATCATATTATAGTATCGATCTATTGAGTTTTTAAAATCTAACATATCAAAGTGTCTTCCTATTCTTAAAGTTTCTTTTCCATCAACAAATAATAATAAAATAGGTAACGAAAAAATATTATAAGTTGCTGCTATCTCTTCATTTCCTACAGCGTTAACTTCTATGAATCTCACTTCTTTATAATCTTTAATTATATTTAACACTTTATTCTTTATAGCATCACAAGCCCCACAACTTGAACCACTAAAATATACTATATTTATTAAATTATCTTTTATAAATTCTTCAATTTCACTTTTTTTCATATTACCTCCAAATTATTCATTCTTTATATATATTATATCATTTAAACAAATTATTTATAAAATTCCTTTTCTTTGTAAATACTAAAATAGGAGGTGTTATATTTGAAGAAAAAATATACAATATTATTACTAGCAACATTATCAATTATTACATTCATTACTTTAATTCCCACACTTACTGCAAAAAGTAATCGCTTAGCAGACTCTCAATTCGAGCTTAAGCCTTTGCCTTATTCTTATGATGCATTAGAACCATATATAGATAAGGAAACTATGATGCTTCATCATGATAAACATGAGAAAGCATATTTAGATAATCTAAATAAGGCAATTTCTAAATATCCTGAATTATATAAGAAGGGCTTAGAAGGAATTTTAACAGATTTAAACTCAGTTCCTGAAGATGTAAGAGAAACTGTTAAAAATAATGCAGGTGGTGTTTATAATCATGAATTCTTTTGGGCAATAATGTCTCCTGAAAAAGAGCAAACAGCAAAAGGCGAATTATTAAAAGCTATCAAAAAAGAATTTGGATCTATTGATAGTTTTAAGACCAAGTTTAAAGATGCTGCTTTAGGCAGATTTGGTTCTGGATGGGCTTGGCTCGTTGTTGATAAAGATGGTAAGTTATCTATAATTTCTACTGCAAATCAGGACTCTCCAATCTCTCAAAATTTAACTCCTATATTAGGAATAGACGTATGGGAACATGCATATTACTTGAAATATCAAAATAAACGTGGAGATTATATAGATAATTGGTGGAACGTAGTTAATTGGAAACAAGCAGAAGATAACTATATTTCAAATAATAAATAGCTATACTAAATAAAAATGGAGCTGTTCTCACAGCTCCATTTCAATATTCTATTTATTTTAGAAACTCACTAGGGAGTTTCCTCACTATTTTTTTCATTTTTAATTATTTCATTTTTTCCTAGAATATAGTATTTTGCTCTTCTTTATCAAATAAATGCATCTTATTAGAGTCAATTCCAAATTCTATTGGATCGCCAATCTTATAATCTGCTGCTGTTCTTGACTTAATTATAAAGTTTGCATTATCTTTCTTAACATGGATATATGTTTCAGCTCCTAAATTCTCAGTTAAGTCAACTTGTCCGCTAAAAGTAATAACTCCAGTTTTAGTTAATTCTTCTTTATTGTGATATATATTTTCTGGTCTTATACCAACTATTACCTCTATATTTTCAGCATTTTTTTCTTTTAAAAGTCCAAGTTTATCAGCTGGAATTTCTATTAATTTATCGAACACCTTAACATATTGCTTTCCGCCTTCAATCAAAGTTTGTCCGTATGTCATATTCATTTGTGGACTTCCTATAAATCCTGCAACAAATAGATTTGCTGGGTGATTGTATATTTCAGTAGGTGATGCAACTTGTTGAATAACTCCATCTTGCATAACTACTATTCTAGTTCCTAAAGTCATAGCCTCTGTTTGGTCATGTGTAACATATATAAATGTTGTATTTAATTCATTATATAATTTAGATATTTCTATTCTCATTTGAACTCTTAATTTTGCATCAAGATTTGATAATGGTTCATCCATTAAGAATACTTTCGGACTTCTAACTATAGCTCTACCCATAGCAACTCTTTGTCTTTGTCCACCTGATAAAGCCTTTGGCTTTCTATCTAATAAATGCTCTATGTCTAATATTTTAGCTGCTTCCTTTACCTTCTTATCTATTTCATCCTTCGGTAATTTTCTTAACTTTAATCCAAATGCCATATTTTCATAAACTGTCATATGTGGATATAATGCATAGTTTTGGAAAACCATAGCTATATCTCTATCTTTTGGTGCTACATCATTAACTAATTTATCATCAATATATAATTCTCCACCAGATATTTCTTCTAGACCAGCTATCATTCTTAGTGTAGTTGATTTACCACATCCTGATGGTCCAACAAAAACGATAAACTCTCTGTCTTCGATATCTAAGTTAAAGTTCTTAACTGCTTCAAATCCATTTTCATATACTTTTTGAATATTATTTAATTTTAAACCTGCCATTTTCTCTCCTCCATATATATATTAATAAAATGATAATGGGTTAACCCTTTTTACTAAGTCTAATAATTTTTCGTCCATTGCTAATTGAAAGCCTCTATTCCCATTAGAGTTTTTTGTTATAAATACCATAGGCTTAATTCCGGATTCCTCTAAATATGCTTTTGTAACTTTAGTATTACTACCTAACTTGTCCAAAGTTTTAACACTAGATATTTCTCTAATATTAAAATTTCCAATTTCTTTTCTCTTGCTCTTATTCATAATTTTATATATTGAAAGCTCATTTCCAGTAAGTTCATACTCGTATTCTATTATAATTTTTCTAGATAATATAAAAATGATACTGTAAATTAATATAAAAAACATTGAACCAACTAAATTTAATAGTGCAGCAAACACTATTGCCATAGCTAAGGATAATTTCGAGAAAATATTAAATGTTTTTTCTATCTTCTCATAGTCTTTTGTTTGAAACTGCTCATAGAAGTTATCCACTTACGCACCTCCTTATATCGTTTACAAAAAGCTCATATTTTAATTATATTATCTTTTTTTCTAAATTCAATTTTATTTAACTTGTAATAAAGTTTTCCTAAATATTGACTAATAAAAGCACATATATATTGTGATATTTTACAATAAAGAAGGAGATAGATATCATGTTCCTTGCTCCGTCGCCCGCTCCAAGTCGCCGTCACATGATATCTATCTCCTTCTACACTGAATGTAATAATTCCTCATTTTATTCGGAATTATAAAAATTTATTCATAGGGTATTATTTTATTATCTAATTTTTATTACAGATAATCTATGAAGAGCTCTAGTGCTCATTATATACTTAACTAAATTATCAGTATTTTCATCAAAATCAATTATTATTACTGCATCGAACTCTAAACCTTTTGCATAATATGAAGGAACTAAAACTTTTCCACCTCTATAAACTATATCAGCTTTATTAAATGCTAGAATATTAGTACGTTTTTTTAGCTCAGGTGAAATAATATTTAATTCTTCCTTATCCTTAGTGATTATAGCTACATTTTCATACTTCTCTTCTTGGTAATCTTCTAAAAGATTCACTATAACTTCTATTAAATCTTCAGTATCATCCTTTGGAACTACAGTTTCTAGAACATCAAATTCTCCTTTTCTAACAAAAGGAACTACTGCATTTTCATCTAAAAGCTTACTTGCATACTCCATAATTTGATAAGTAGATCTATAACTTTTTTTAAGTTCATGTAAGTTGAAAAATCCACCAAAGATTTCTCTAAGTCTTAGCATAGCTGGAACTTCTTCTGCTTTAACCAATCTTTGATTAGAGTCTCCTACTATTGTATAGCTTCTGCAGCCAGTTAATTCATTAATAACTATAAATTGAAGCATATTATAATCTTGCGCTTCATCAATGACAATATGCTTAATTTCATAGCTTGCTTTTTTTCCATCTAGTTTTATCATTAAATATAAAACTCCTGATAAATCTAAATATGATAGCGTATCGACATTTAAAAATTCCTTATAAATATCTACTATTCCTTTATTTTCAATCCATGATTCGATGTCATTTTTAGATTTCATAACTTCTTTAATAACATCTCTTATAGCGATTTTTCTTCTAAATTCTATATTATTTTCTTCAACAACTAAATCATCAGCTGATAATTTTGCCTTCTCTTCTAGAGCCTTTTTATTGATTTCTCTAACTTTTTCGTCTCTTTTATCTTTTACCTTAGCAAATAGTATTCTCTTTATCTTTTGACTTCTTCTGAATATAGGCATATATTTATAGTGTTTTTCAAATAGTTCACTTATTTCATCTACTGAAACTATTTCTTCATTCATAAATTTCACAGCATTATATTCGAAGTATTCTTCCTCTATTTCATTTATCTTTTTATCTAGTAAATCTATAAATTCCTTAGATGATTTAAATTTAATTTCATTTATTATTTCTTCATTTCCTTTTAGAACCTCTTCTAAATAAGCAGTTATATCTAGAACTTCTTCATTAAGACCTATTTCTTTATATGCAAATGATAAAAATGTTTCATTATTAACACCAGTTTCGCCTAGATTAGGCAAAACTTCTGAAATATAATCCATAAATATATCATTAGGTCCTAGAATTAGGACTTTATCAGTTAATTGTTGTCTATAGTTATATAATAAATAAGCAACTCTATGAAGAGCTATTGTAGTTTTACCAGAACCAGCTACCCCATTAACTACAACTACCTTATTTCTATCTGCTCTAATTATTTCGTCTTGTTCCTTTTGTATTGTATTTACTATATCTTTAAGCTTTTCTCCTGAACTAGATGATAACACCATTTGTAAAATTTCATCTTGTATATTTATATCCGAATCAAAATAACCCTCTAATTTAGCCTTTTTTATTATAAGTTGTCTTCTAGCTAATATATCAACAGGTATTTCTCCATGTGGGCTTGTATAATTTGTTTTTCCTAGCATTCCTTTATAAAATAATGATGCAACCGGTGCTCGCCAATCTACAACTACTGGTTCATAACTATCTTCAGGAGTTAAACCATATCTACCAATATATAGTTCTTCATTAAAATCATCATCTATGAAATTAATCTTTCCAAAGTAAGGTGATTCCTTTAACTTAACAAACTCTGATAATTTTCTATCGATAGCCTTATAACTTTCTTCCTTTATATATCTTTCATGATCAAAATATTCTACTAATTTATCTTCATCATCTTTGTATTCTTCAATATACTTTTTTCTGTATTCTAGTATATAATCAGAAATCGCCTTTCTTTTCTCTATATAATTTAAAGTTTCATCATTAAGTACACTTAATGTATTTTTTAGGTTTTCCTCTTCTTTTAAGAATTCTATTTTATCCAAGAGCATTTCCCCCTTTGATTTTTTACTAAGAAAGAGTGTAACAAAAAAATTTGTACACTCTTTCTTTAAAATACCCAACTTTTATTATTTTAAACTTCATTATATTTTAAATCAACTTCATTTTATATATTATTTTCATTTGTCATTACTGAAGCTTCATTATTAGAATTATTATTTTCTTTATTCTTCTCTTTCTTCTTTCTAAGCTCCGGATATTTTTCATATACAAACTCCATAAACTCGTCTCCGAAGATAGTTTCCTTTTCCAATAAGTATTCAGAAATCTTATCTAATAAATCTCTATTTTCATTTAATATCTTTCTAGTATTTTTATGACAAGTTCTAATAATATTCAATACTTCTTGATCTACTAATGTTGATGTTTCTTCACTACATTCTCTAACTGCTCTTCCATCTAAGTATCTATTTTGTAATGATTCTAATGCCATCATATCAAATTTATCTGTCATACCATATATAGTTACCATACTTCTAGCTGTTTTAGTTGCTCTTTCTATATCATTAGAAGCCCCAGTTGAAACTAAATTAAACACTTCTTCTTCTGCCGACCTTCCGCCTAACATAACCATGATTTGACTAGTTAATTCTTCTTTAGAAACAAGGTACTTTTCCTCTTCTGGCAACTGCATTGTATAGCCTAAAGCTCCCATAGTCCTTGGCACTATAGTAATCTTATGTACTGGGTCTGTATTTTCTAAAAGTGCTGCAACTAATGCATGCCCTACTTCATGGAATGCAACAACTCTTTTTTCAATAGTGGAAAGAATTCTATCTTTCTTTTCTTTACCAGCAATAATAACTTCAACAGCTTCTCTTAAGTCTGCTTGAATCACAAACTCTCTATTATGTTTAACTGCTCCTAACGCAGCTTCATTTACTATGTTTGCCAAATCTGCTCCTACGGCACCTGGAGTACTTTTAGCTATTTCTTCTAAATCTACATCATCTCCAAGTTTAACGCCTTTAGAATGAACTTTAAGAATATCTATTCTCCCCTTAAGATCAGGTCTATCAACTATGACTCTTCTATCAAATCTTCCTGGTCTTAATAATGCCTTATCTAATATTTCTGGTCTATTTGTTGCAGCTAAAACTACTATTGCCTTAGTTGAATCAAATCCATCCATCTGAGTTAATAACTGATTTAACGTTTGTTCTCTTTCATCATTAGTCTGAAGTTGAGAATCTCTACTCTTACCGATAGAATCTACTTCATCTATAAATATTATACAAGGAGCATTTTTTTCTGCTTCTTGGAATAAGTCCCTAACCTTTGCAGCTCCCATTCCAGCAAACATCTCAACGAAGTTTGAACCAGAAATCGATAAGAATGGTACATTTGCTTCACCTGCTACTGCTTTTGCAAGTAATGTTTTCCCTGTTCCTGGTGGACCTACTAATAAAGCTCCTTTTGGAAGCTTAGCCCCTATATCAGTATATTTTTCTGCATGATTTAAATAATCTATTATTTCCTTTAATGATTCTTTCGCCTCATCTTGACCTGCCACATCATCAAAAGTAATTTTTATATCATTTTCCTTATAGACCTTAGCATTACTTTTACCTAATCCCATCATAGGTCCAGAACCCATTTTCTTACCTATTCTTCCTGCTAAAAATCTAAAAATACCGAAAAGTATTAATGGCATAACTATCCAATTAAAGATAAAGTCAGCAAAAAAATTATCTTGTATTGGCTCTGCTCTATATTCTACTCCAGCTTCATTTAATAAATTTATCAAATTTGGATCATCTACATTACCTGTATATAATATTTTTCTATTTGAACTTTTCTCTTCATTTTCTTTTGGTAATATTTTTATTTCACTTGAAGAAATAATAACACTTTCCACTTGCTTATTTTCTAGCATACTTAAAAACTTATTATAGCTGATTTGATCCGTAGTCATATAATTTTTAGTAGCTGTGAATACATATAAAAATAAAAATGCTAAAATCGCATATATTATTGTATTTTGTTTTTTATTATTATTGTTATTTTCTTCCGTATTCTTATTACTCATATTATTTCCTTTCTAAATAAACTATTTTAATTTACCTATTTCATCAAAAGGATATACCTTAATTTGTGCCTTACCAGTTATATCTTCTCCATCTATATAAGGATTAATCCAATATCTTGAGTCTTTAGAGTATAATCTATTATCTCCTAAAAAGAAAAATTTCCCTTCCGGAACCTCGTAAACTCCATTAAAATTATCTTCTGTACCTATATAATCTTCTACTAATTTTTCTCCATTTACATATACTACACCATTTATTATTTCTATCTTATCCCCAGGAAGACCAATTAATCTTTTAATCAAATCTTCTTGAAGCTCTTCTGAATAAAATACTACTATGTCTCCTCTTTGTAATTTATCCAAATTATATACTCTTGTTACAAACAGTCTATCACCAACATTTAAAGTTGGTACCATAGACTCTGATGGAATTAGAACTTTAAATAACAAGAATTTATTTATAAGAAAAGCTATAATAAAAGCAGAAATTATTGGAATTCCCCACTCATAAATGAAGTTCTTTATTGAATTTTTTCTCTTTCCATCACTTTCGATATTCTTATAAGTCATTCTTCCCATAATCCTTTCATTAATTGATCTATTTCTTCTTTCCTTTGTTTTGAAGCCTCATTATCTATATAATAAAGATTATCTTTTTTGTAAAGTATATCTCCTTCTTTAGCTATTCCATTTATATATTTTTTTTCAGCATTAAATATTTTTCCCTCATTGTCTTCTAATATTACATAGTTTCCTTCTATTCTATCAACTACATACTCCTTATCATTCATAATTATATTTGTATCTTCACCTACCTTTTTATATTATATTTTAGTATACCATATTTATAATAATTAAAATAGATTATGCACGATTAATAATAGGAGCTTTATAAAATCATATAATACTCAATGATTCTTTTATATAGCTCCTAAATAATTATTATATCTCATCTTTAATTAAATCTTCATAACTTTGTCTCTCTACAATTACTCTAGCTTCACTATTTCTAACGAAAACTACTGCTGCTCTAGTTATTTTATTATATCCACTTGCCATCGAAAATCCATAAGCTCCAGTAGATAATATAGCTAATATATCTCCACTTTCAGCTTTCTGAATTTCTATGTCTTGTATCAATATATCTCCAGATTCGCAGCACTTTCCCGCTATTGTAACCTTATCATCCATCTGCTCTAAAGCTTTATTCGCAATTAAAGCTTCATATTTTGCACCATATAAGGCTGGTCTAATATTATCAGTCATTCCCCCATCTACTGATAAATACTTTCTAAAACCAGGTATTTCTTTAATTGCCCCTACTGTGTATAATGTAGTTCCTGCATTTGCAACAATCGATCTCCCAGGCTCTATAGTTAATATAGGTTTCTTAATTCCTAAATCATTACATACTTTATTTACACTTTCTAATATAACCTTACAATAATCATCTATCTCTTTCGGTTTATCTCCTTCAGAATAATAAATTCCAAATCCTCCACCTAAATCTAGTTCCTCTATATAATGACCAGTTTCTTGTTTTATATCATATATATATTTTATCATAATTTCAGCGGCATCTTTATAAGGCTCCGTTTCAAAAATTTGTGATCCTATGTGGCAATGAAGTCCTACCAAGTTTACATTATATAATGATAATGCCTTCTTCACAGCATCCATAATAATATTACCTACAGGAGCAAATCCAAACTTTGAATCAATCTGACCTGTTTTTATATAATCGTGAGTGTGAGCTTCTATTCCAGGTGTTAATCTTAAATAAATATCTTGCTTTTTATTGTACTTTTCTGCTATTTCATTAATTATAGCCATCTCTCTAGTATTATCTACAATAAACCTACCAACACCTAGTTTAATTCCAAGTTCTATTTCACTTAAAGTTTTGTTGTTTCCATGAAAATATATTTTTTCCATCGGAAAGCCTGCTTTATATGCTGTGTATAACTCTCCATCAGAAACAACATCTAAGTATAAACCTTCCTTATTAATTAATTTACACATTTCAATTGTTAAAAATGCTTTGCCAGCAAAAGCTACTCTATTATTTTCTTCTTTAACTCTAAACGCATTTACATAGCCTCTACATTTATCTAATAAGAGTTGTTCATCCATTACATAAAGTGGGGTTCCATAATCTTTAGCTAAATCGCTTGCCTTAATACCCCCAATAAATAAATCATTATCTTTAATTTTGCTTGCCCCAAATAACCTCATACATTACCTCCAATTAAATAATAAATATTATAATAAAGCCACCATGGTAAACCATAGTGGCAATATCATACTATTTATTATTATACTCTTTTCTATATAATTATTCTATATTTATGCAAATGAATTAATTATTTAATTTTCTCCTCTGTATTTGTCCATTAAATCTCCCATTACTTCACCTGATGGTGGTGGTGTATATGTTATTGCATTTGCGCCTGCTTCTATAGTTCTCATTATACTTTCTTTAGTCGGTCCCCCTGTTGCTATTATCGGAAAATTAGGGAACTCTTCTCTTATTTTCTTTACTATATTAGGAGTATTTTTTCCTCCTGATACATTTAATATAGTAGCACCTGCTTCTATTCTTTCCGCTATGTTTTCACATTCAGATACTATTGTAACTATTACTGGTATGTCTATTATTTCTCGTACATTTCTTATTATATCATTAGCTGTTGGAGCATTTACAACTACTCCCATGGCACCCTTAAATTCTGCGTCTAAAGCTAAATTCACTACTCTTTTCCCTTGAGTAATTCCTCCACCTACTCCACAAAATACAGGTATATCAGCAGCCATAACTAAAGCTTGTGTAATAATAGGTTGTGGTGTAAAAGGATATACTGCAATTATGGCATCAGCATTTGTATTTTTTATAATTGCTACATCTGTTGTAAATAATAAAGATTTTATTCTTTTGCCAAAGATTTTTATCCCACTACAATCTCTAATACAGGAAGGAACCTCTATTACATGGCTTCTTAATGCTCCTTTTATCTCTGGTACTTGTTTTACTTTTTTCCCATCCATATAAAACTCCTTCTATTTTTATCTTTCTCTCTATTATCTTTTTTAATATAATTATATTATACTATCTTTTTAGTATATTAACATATAAATAACTAGATTATTTTATAAAATTATGACTATATAATCAATATTAATTATAAGGTATTTACGTAAAAATTTATAAGAGGTGATTGATATAAAAAAGGGTAAATTATATCCCCCGTATACTACTTTGATTGTCATGTACTTATTCTTTATTATTGTTGCATTTATTTTAGATTCTCCAATAGAAATTCTACAAGGACTTAAAAAAATAACTTCTAGCCCTGACATATTAATTTCTGACTATGTAGAGATTGGAGGAATTGGAGCTGCTCTTATTAATTCTGCTTTAACCAGTTTGCTTTCCTTATTACTTTTAGTGTTTAGTGGTGTTAAACCCAATGGAGCTACTATTATGTCTCTATGGTTAATTACAGGCTTTTCATTTTTCGGTAAGAATATAATAAATATTTGGCCAATTATTGCTGGCGTTTACCTTTACTCTAGATATCAAAAAGAACCATTTCTTAATTATAGTTTAGTCGCATTACTTTCTACAACATTAGCCCCTACAGTTAGTCAACTTAGTTTTACTAACTATTTTCCAACGACTTTAAGTATTATTTTAGGTTATCTAATAGGAATACTAACTGGCTTCATATTAGCACCTATATCTTCCCATTGCTTAAAATCTCATAACGGATATAATTTATATAATGTAGGATTTGCAGCAGGCATTTTTGCAACATTGTTAATGTCTATTTTTAGAGCTTTAGGAATAGAGTTCGAAACTAGGCTGTTATGGAATACAGAATCAAATTATATATTTTCAATTTTATTGTTAATTATATCATTTTACTTGGTTGCTATAGGCCTATATAATAATCCAACATTAAAAGAAGATTTCTTTGCATTAATTAAGCATCCTGGAAGATTAGTTAGTGACTTTTATATACTATTTGGTAATACATGCTATTTTAATATGGGCATATTGTGTCTTTTATCAACAATTCTTGTATTAGCTTTAAACTCTAATCTAAATGGTCCTACTATCGCTGGAATATTTACTATTGTTGGTTTTGGAGCCTTTGGTAAGCATATTAAAAATATTACTCCTATTATAATAGGGGCAATATTAGGAGCATTATTTCATATTAATCCAGTTAATTCTCCATCATTAATATTATCAATACTTTTTTCCACAGCTCTTGCACCAATAGCTGGTAAGTTTGGATATAAAGTAGGTATATTAGCTGGATTTTTACATGTAAATATGGTTACTAATATAGGATATCTTCACGGTGGTCTTAATTTATATAACAACGGTTTAGCTGCTGGATTTGTAGCAATGATCTTAATTCCAATAATAAATATTTTTGAGAAGGAGCCTATATAAAATGAAATACTACTTTGAAAGAAATTTAAAAATTATTAATGAACTAATGACATGCCTATACAAATTAGGTTCAAAAGATATTAATGTCAATCTTCATAAGGAGGACTCTGGTACATGCTTTCTTATATGGGGCCAAGTAAACAATGTTGATAGAGATACTTTAGATAACTTAACTACTATACTAAATACTAAAAGACAGCACGAAGTTGAAGAAACTTATTGGCATCTAGGTGGTGAGTGTGAATCAGATGGAGAACTTTCTCTAGTAGGAATGATGATAGATAAGGCCGAAATAAGCTATTCAAATAATATATTAACATTAAAAATTTATAGAACTGAACTTTAATAATAAAAAAATCAGTAGCTGTTATTTTATAGCCACTGATTTTTTATTAATTAGGTTTTAATTCCAATATTTTTTTTACTACTTTTGTTCCTATAATATCTTCTTTCATTTCTTCTAAAGCATTAGATAGTTTTGTCCATCCAATCCCCTCTACTTCTTCTGATTTTTTAATTTCTCCCGAAACAAATTCTGCAACAAAGGTTATCATTAATATTTCTTTATCTGATACATAATCAGATCCTAAGTATCTAATATTGTCTATTTCTATATCCGCTTCTTCCTTTACTTCTCTACGAACCGCTTCTTCAGCTGTTTCGCTATTTCCAACATAACCAGATAATAATACCTTTGAATTTTCATATATATAACTTTGCTTTAATAACAATATTTCATCATCTTTTATTATTGCAACCATTATACAAGGCTTAGGAGTATCAAAAAACATCATATCATCATGAGAACAGTATGGAACACCGCCTTCATCCCAACTGAACTTCTCTTCTAATCGCCTCCCACAGATAGGGCAAAACTTATATTTCATATTCCACCTCTTTACTTGTAAAAACTAGGTTAATTACAATATTATATCAACTTTTTTATTTATTTCAATCATTTTTTTATCGACGATACAATCATAAGCCATAATATCTACGCCATTTTCTTTAGCTAGTCTTAATGCCTTACCGAATTCCGGATCAGTATCATCATTTGGAGAAAAAGTATTCACGTTTTCCAACTGTATTAGAAATAAAATTCCTGCACCATATCCTTGCTTTTTAGCTTCTATTAGCTCCATTATATGTTTAGAACCTCTTTCAGTAGGGGCATCCGGGAACTTGCACTTACCACCACTTTCCAAAGTCACTCCTTTTACTTCTAAATAATACACTTCATCTTCTTCTGTTGATAACTTGAAATCAAATCTACTTTTTCCAAAAGTCTTTTCTCTGTTGATTTCACTATATTTGTTTAAATTTTCAATTTTTTTATTTATCAAAGCCTCATTAACTACCTTATTTGGAATCTGCGAATCAATATTAATTAATATATTTCCTTTCATTGCTGCAATTAGATCAAACTTAGTCTTCCTATTTGGATTTAACTCTTCTCTTAGAAATACTTTTACTCCTTCTTTTAATATTTCTCTACATCTACCTGTATTAGGTACATGTACTATAATCTCCTCACCATTCAATAATACTTTTGCATTAAATCTGTTTGGTCTGTTAATAAATATTCCTTCAAAAATATTTTTATCAAACTTCATATTAATACTCCTTTTACTAATTCTACATTTTTCTCATATTTTTTCATAATTATCCACCATAAATTAGAAAGTTTTCCACAGGTAACTATTTAAATTCTATGATTATCTCTATATTTTCCTTAGAATTATAACATTATCCACAGTTTTTATCCACATTATGTACAAACTGTGCATAACTTCATTTATTACTATATAGACACTTTTTTTTATGTTTTACTTCATATAACATTTCTTTCTAATACTCACCAAAAATCATCATATTGTTACAAACATACATTCAATACATATATATTGTGTCAATACTATTTTTAAAAGTTTTCAACAGTTTTTCGAAGTTGTCCACATTTTGTGGATAACTTTCCACAATTTCAACATATATTTCTATGCTTATCCACATATCACTATTTTCATATTTATCTAAAATTATATCTTATTTATGAAAATTATAAAAAAAAAGCTGTACCAAAAAAGTCTTTTTAAGAATACTTTCCGATACAGCTTTTCATTATCTAAGTACGTTTCTAGAATTATACCATGAAACTAAGTATTGAACTGCTAATACAACTGGTCCTACAAAAAGTGTTGCAGCTGTCCATATAATTTTATTTTGTCCTTTTTCTTCAGCTAACTTAAATGATGAAAAAGCTGATATTAATAATAATATTATTACTATCATAATTTATTTTTTATCTCCCTTATTTTTAATTCCTTAATCCAAATTTATTTTACATAATGTATTCATTTTTTTCAATAAAACCATATTGGTAAAATAGTAAACTATTTGTAACACATTAACTTAAATTTTATATTTCAATATATTCTTTATTTTTATTTAATATTACAATAAAAGATAAAGGCATATTATATACCTTTATCTTTATATAAATATATCATTCAACTGTTGGTAATGAACTCAAATTATTGCTTTCATCTTGATCAGGAAGACTTCTTAAATATTCTTCTCCTTTTTTTGAAACTCCTATTGCAACACCTGCAATCCCTCCATTTTTAGCCTTTAGTATTCCTTCTTCTTTAGATATCCTTTCTCCATTAGAAAGCTCATATCCAACTATCTCTCCAGATTTCTTAATTACAGCTGTAATAGATTGTGCATTATTCTTAGGTGTTGGAACTTCTTTATTTATATTTGCAGGTAAACCACCAATCATATTATCATTCTTATTATTCATAATAACACCTCCTATTTGTATTAAAGTTATTTTACCCAATAATTTTTTTTAAATTCAAGTTCACTTTATTTTTAACCATACTTTGATAATCACTTATGAAAACTAAATAAGGAACACTTGATATTTTGATATTATCAAGTGTTCCTTAAATCCTATAAAATATTCTCTGCTTGTTTTCTTAATAATTCAATATTATTATTTGCATCTACAGTTGTGAAGTTATACACATCCGTAAAATTATAAAAATAATTTGCTATTGCAATTCTCTTAACCCTTGATATTTTTAATTCAGCTGCAATTTTTTCTAAGAAATCAACTTCATCACTCTCGTATTCACCATCTACTAGTGCTAATCCAACTAATTCAAAATAAATTATTCCCTTCGATCTCTCTGATGAATTATTAAGTATTTTAATTATGTCATCATATTCCATAGCTTTTACTTCTTCATCTACTATTCCTAACTCATCCTTATACTCGGCTACTAGTATCTTTTCTTCTTTAGCAAACTTATTATCAACTTTAGCAAAAATTGAAACTAAGTTTAAAAAACATATTGCTTCTTCCTTATTTAATTCATTTAAAAACATAATTACTTCTCTCCTAATTTCATAAAAATTCTAATAATTGAATTATATAATAACTTATACAAATATGAAACATAATCTATATTATAGATAACTAAGATTAATTTAAATCTATCTCTAAAATTTATAATAAACTTGTGTAATTATACTATTATTATTTTGATTTTATTCATAAAATCAAATCTTAACTAATTGATTATACAAAATATAATTTATTGAAAAAGACTTAAGAGAGTTGTCCCTTAAGTCTTTACTTTCTTTATTAATATCTTTCAGTATATACTTCAAAGTATGATTGTGGATGTAAACATGCTGGACATGCTTGTGGTGCTTCTGCTCCTTCAAATATATATCCACAGTTTGAGCATTTCCACAGAACCACTTCATCTTTTTTGAATACTTTTCCATCTTCTACATTCTTAAGTAATTTAAGATATCTATCTTCATGCATATTTTCAACTTCAATTATTCTTTCATATGCAACCGCAACAGCTGGGAAACCTTCTTCTCTAGCAATTCTTGCAAATTCAGGATAAAGTTGAGTCCATTCTTCATTTTCTCCTGCTGCTGCAGCTTTCAAGTTTCTAGCTGTATCATCATACAAGTCTACTGGATATCCCGCAGTAATTTCTATAGCTTCCCCTGCAAAGTCGTCCTTTAAGAATTTATAAAATCTTTTAGCATGTTCTCTTTCTTGTTCAGCAGTTTCCATAAATATGTTTGAAATTTGCACATATCCTTCTTTTTTAGCTACACTTGCATAATAAGTATATCTTGTTCTAGCTTGACATTCTCCCGCAAATGATTTCATTAAATTTTCAGCAGTTCTTGTCCCTTTTAAACTCTTCATAATGACCACACTCCTCTATAAATAATTTAATTAAATTTCCTATAAATACATTATATTACATATGCACTTTTAAATCAAAGGGTTTATTATTAAATAGTAAGAATTATCCGACAACTTCTCAGGTTTTTCTTTGTTTTTTTGAGTTTTTTATAGGTTCCTTTTTACAAAAAAATAGTCACAAGAAAATCTTGCGACTATTAATATCATTTATTAGTTTTTATTCTTCTTTAATATAGCTAAAACTACCATTCCAACTACTGAACCAACTACTAAAGCTATAAAGTATCCAAGTGGATTGCTTATAACAGGTAATACGAATATACCACCATGAGGTGCTCTTAATGCACATCCAAAGAACATTGATAATGCACCTGCTGTTGCTGACCCTATTACACAAGCTGGTATTACTCTTAGTGGATCTGCTGCTGCAAATGGAATTGCTCCTTCAGTTATAAATGATAATCCCATTACATAATTTGTTAAAGCTGATTGTCTTTCTCTTGCTGTAAATTTCTTTTTAAAGAAAGTTGTACATAAAGCTATTGCTAATGGTGGGACCATACCTCCAACCATAACTGCTGCCATAATATCAAATTGACCACTAGCTAATGATGCTGTTCCAAATACGTATGCTGCCTTATTTAAAGGACCACCCATATCAAATGCCATCATTCCACCTAAAACTGCTCCAAGTAATACTTTACTAGTACCACCCATGTTATTTAATACATTTGTAATACCATTATTTAAAGCTCCAACTGGTGGGTTAATTACAAATGTTATTATAGCACCTATTAATAATATTCCGAATAAAGGATATAGTAATACTGGTTTTAAACCTTCTAAGCTATCAGGAAGCTTATCAAATATTTTCTTTAAGCCTACTACTAAATATCCAGCAATGAAACCTGCAAGTAATGCACCTAAGAAACCTGAACCGCCACTATTAGCAAGCATACCTCCAACAAAACCTACTGCAAGTGCTGGTCTATCCCCTATACTCATTGCAATATATCCTGCTAATACTGGTAACATAAATCCGAATGCAGTATCACCTACACTCTTTAAGAATGCTGCAAAAGGTGTATTAGAACCGAAGCTTGCAGGGTTTATGCTGTAATCATCAAATAAGAATGCTAATGCAATTAATATACCTCCACCAATAACGAATGGTAACATATGTGATACACCATTCATTAGGTGCTTATAAATTTGACGTCCTATGCTTTCCTTTTCTCCTGAAAGTTCTTCATCTGAATTTTTTGAACCGCTATGGTTATAAATTGGAGCATCCCCTGATATAGCTTTATTTATTAACTCTTCTGCTTTATGAATTCCGTTAGCAACTTTAGTTTGGATAACTTTCTTGCCATCAAATCTTGCCATATCAACTTTTTTGTCTGCTGCTATTATTATACATTCTGCTGCTTCTATTTCTTTAGCAGTTAATACATTTTTAGCTCCACCTGAACCATTTGTTTCTACTTTTATTGTAACTCCCATGCTCTTAGCTTTTTCTTCTAAGCTTTCAGCAGCCATAAAAGTATGAGCAATTCCTGTTGGACATGCTGTTACTGCTAATACTCTATATCCATCTTTGCTCTCTTCTTTTACTTTATTAACCTTTGCATTTTCAAACTCATCAATTAAATTTACAAATTCTTCTGGTGTTTTCGAGTTTTCTAAAGCATTTCTAAACTTTTCATCCATTAACATAGTTGAAAGTCTTGCTAACACTTCTAAATGTACATTATTTTCTCCATCTGGAGCTCCTATTAAGAAGAATATCTTTGCTGGATTCCCATCAAGTGAATCATAATCTACTCCATTATTTACTATCATAGCTGCTAATCCAGCATTTTTAACTGCCTTTGTTTTAGCATGAGGTATAGCTATTCCATCACCTATCCCAGTAGTGCTAAGCTCTTCTCTAGCTAAAACTGCTTTTTTATATTCATTTTTGTCACTTAAATTACCTGAAGCATCCATTAAATCAACTAATTTATCGATTGCTTCATTTTTAGAATTCACTTTAGGATTTATTGCTATAGATTTGATATTTAATAAATCAGTAATTTTCATTTTTTTATTCCTCCATTTTATAGTATTTCTTTTAGTAACTCATAAACTTTATCTTTAGTTGCTAAACCTTCTGAAAAGGCACTAGCACTTCCTGTTGCAACTCCCATTTTAAAGGCTTCTTCTAAATTGCTATTATTTAAATATCCAGCAATAAAACCTCCAACCATGGAGTCTCCTGCTCCTACAGAATTAACAAGTTTTCCTTTTGGAACATTTGATTTTATAACTCTATTATCTTCAGTTATAAATATTGCTCCATCTCCAGCCATCGAAATTAATACATTTTTTGCACCCATTTCTTTAAGCTTCTTACCATAAACTATAATTTCATCTTCATTTTTTAATTGCACATTAAATAATTCAGCTAATTCATGATGATTAGGTTTAATTAAAAATGGTCTGTATTTCAAAACATTTAATAGTAAATCCTTCGTTGCATCTACTATAATTTTGATATTTTTGTTTTCTAATCTTTTCATAATTATTTCATATATATTTTCTGGAAGTGTATTTGGTATACTTCCTGCTAAAACTAAAATATCACCTTCTTTCAGTGAATCTAATTTATTAAATAATTCATCTAAATCCCTATCATTAATAGCTGGTCCTTGACCATTTATTTCTGACTCTTCATTAGATTTTAATTTAACATTTATTCTAGACATACCATTATTAAGTTTTATAAAGTCTGTCTTACAGCCCATACTCTTTACTCTATTTTCAATTTCATCTCCTGTGAAACCTGCTATATATCCAAGAGCTATATTCTCTACATCTAAATTATTTAGAACTATAGAAACATTAATACCTTTTCCCCCTGCATATATTTCTTCATAAGATGTTCTATTTACTTCACCTACCTTAAAGTTATCAACTCTTACTATATAGTCCAGAGCCGGATTAAAGGTTATAGTATATATCATAGTTTTGAAACCTCCACTACTTCTGTTTTATCTTTATATCTATTCTCTTCTAATTCAGTAGTAATTATTACTGCCTCATCTATTTCTGCGAATGTAATACAGCTTATTTCATTAAATTTTGTGTTATCTGAAAGTATATATGGATTTCTAGTTCTTTTAATTGCTTCTTCTTTTACTAAAGCCTCATTAATATCAGGAGTGGTAAATCCTCTATATTCTGAGATACCATTAGCTCCAAAAAATCCTTTAGTAAAGTTGTATTTCTTCAAACTATTTATAGCTTCTATTCCTACTATAGCTTCAGTTAATGGCTTTATTTCTCCTGCAATAACATAAGTAGTAAATCCTCTACTTATTAATTTCTTTGCCTGATTTATACCATTTGTGACGTAAACTGCATTTTTTTCTTCTAAGTAATCTATAATTAAATTCGTTGTTGTTCCTGCATCTATATAAATAAAATCATTTTTATTTACTAAACTAGCAGCATACTTTGCAATAATAGATTTATCTTTAATATTTAAGTTCTCTCTTACTTCTAAATTATCATCTTGTGTATTGAATTCCTTTTCAACTAAAGTAGCTCCTCCATGAACTTTCTTAAGTTTCCCTTCTTCATTTAATGAATTCAAATCTCTTCTAATTGTAGATTCTGAAGTATCTAGCAATTTTACTAATTCACTTACATATACTACTGAATTTTTGGTGAGTTCCTCTAATATTATTTTATGTCTTTCTTCTGTTAACATAAAAATCACTCCTCGTCATAATAATACTACGCCTTAAAATCGATTTCAAGCATTTTAATTCAAAAACCTCCAAGAACTTTTTGGTAATCAATCATAAAACGTCAAATTTATTCAAATTTATTTAATTTAATTGAATAAAAAATAGACCTATATATTTATAATTTAGATCTACTTTTTCCTTTTAATATAAAATCATTCTATTTCTTTCGTTCTATAATGCTTTGTATTAATGAACTACATCTTCCACAAGTAGTACCAGCTTTTGTAATTTCTCCAACTTTATCTACTGTGTTATATCCATTATTAACTGCACTAATCACTTCATTTACAGAAACAGAATTACAAGTACAGACAGAATCTAATATTGATAAAACCTCACTGGTGCAACCACCACAACAAGTTGCCGCTCCTGTAATTTCCATAATATCTTCTATATCCCTAGCACCTAACTTCATTGCCTTTCTTATATCTAAATAGCTAACATTTCTACATCTGCAAATCTTTCTTTCTCCAACCATAAAAAATCCTCCAAAAATTATAGTTATACTATATACTTATTTTATACTTTTATTATATAATTGTAAAAGTGAGATTAATTTTAATTAATTCTCTACTAGTATTATTTAAAAAGTAATGAATTGTTAAATCTTAAACACTTTATTGCAATTGTTATTACTTAATGATAAAATTTAAATGATAAATATTATTTATTGAGAATATTTTCCAGATGTAAGAGTGTTTGTCAATTTTAAAAAAGGGGTGCAATGTATGAAGCAAGAATGGATCAACTTTAAAGAAGGTCAATGGACTAAAACTATTGATGTTAGAAACTTTATTCAATTAAACTATACTCCATATACTGGCGATGATAGTTTTTTAACTGGTGCAACAGATGCAACAAAAAAATTATGGGATGAAGTTAGTGAATTATTCAAAAAAGAAAGAGAAAATGGTGGAGTTTTAGACGTTGATACTGAGACTATTTCTGGTATTAATGCATATAATGCTGGATATATAGATAAAGCTTTCGAAAAAATAGTTGGTGTTCAAACTGATGCTCCATTAAAAAGAGCTGTAATACCTTATGGTGGTATCAGAATGGCTGAAAATGCTGCAAAAGCATATGGTTATGAAGTTAGCCCAAAGATTTCAGAAATATTTAGTAAATATAGAAAAACTCATAATCAAGGTGTTTTTGATGCTTATACTGATGATATGAGATTAGCAAGAAAATCTGGTGTTATCACAGGTCTTCCAGATGCTTATGGTAGAGGAAGAATCATAGGTGATTACAGAAGAGTTGCTCTATACGGAGTAGATAGATTAATAGAAGATAAAATTGCTCAAAAGAAGAGTTTAGAAGTTAGATGTATAGATGAAGATGTAATTAGATTAAGAGAAGAAATTTCTGATCAAATAGTTGCATTAAAAGAATTAAAAGGATTAGCTGCAACTTATGGTTTCGATATATCTGGACCTGCAACAAATGCTAAGGAAGCTATTCAATGGTTATACTTTGGATTCTTAGGAGCTATAAAAGACCAAAATGGTGCTGCTATGTCTTTAGGAAGAACATCTACTTTCTTAGATATATATGTTGAAAGAGATTTAAAATCAGGATTAATTACTGAAGAAGAAGCTCAAGAATTAGTTGATCATTTCGTTATGAAATTAAGACTAGTTAAATTCTTAAGAACTCCAGAATACAATGATTTATTCTCAGGAGACCCTACTTGGGTTACTGAATCAATCGGTGGTATGGGATTAGATGGAAGAACATTAGTTACTAAGAACTCTTTCAGAATTCTTAATACACTATATACTTTAGGACCATCACCAGAACCTAACCTAACTGTTCTTTGGTCAACTAGATTACCTAAAGGATTCAAGGATTTCTGTTCAAAGGTATCTATTGATACAAGCTCAGTTCAATATGAAAATGATGATTTAATGGCTCCATACTGGGGAGATGATTATGCAATTGCTTGTTGTGTATCTGCAATGAAAGTTGGTAAGCAAATGCAATTCTTCGGTGCTAGAGTTAACTTAGCTAAAACTTTACTTTACGCTATAAATGGTGGTAAAGATGAAAAGTATGGAATGCAAGTTGGACCTAAGCTTGCACCATTAACTAGTGAATATCTAAACTATGATGACGTAATGGATAGATTTGATGCTATGACAGATTGGTTAGCTAACCTATATGTTAATACTTTAAATGTTATTCACTACATGCATGATAAGTATTCATATGAAAAATTACAAATGGCTCTACACGACAGAGATGTATTTAGAACAATGGCTTGTGGTATAGCTGGATTATCAGTTTGTGCTGACTCTCTATCAGCGATCAAATATGCTAAAGTTAAACCAATAAGAAATGAAGAAGGTGTAGCTATCGACTTCGAAGTTGAAGGCGATTACCCTAAATATGGAAATGATGATGATAGAGTTGATGATATAGCAGTCTGGTTAGTTGAAAACATGATGAACAAAATCAGAAAGAATAAGACTTACAGAAACGCTTACCACACTCAATCAGTATTAACAATAACTTCAAATGTTGTTTATGGTAAAAAGACTGGTACTACTCCTGATGGAAGAAAAGCTGGCGAGCCATTTGCTCCAGGTGCGAATCCAATGCATGGAAGAGATAACAGTGGTTCATTAGCATCATTAAACTCAGTTGCTAAATTACCATATGAGCATTCACAAGATGGTATATCAAATACTTTCTCAATAATTCCTGATGCATTAGGAAAATCACCTGAAGATAGAATCCATAACTTAGGAACAATGATGGATGGATACTTCTCTCAAGGTGCTCAACACTTAAATGTAAATGTATTTGATAGAGCTACTTTATTAGATGCTATGGAACATCCAGAATTATATCCTCAATTAACTATAAGAGTTTCAGGATATGCTGTAAACTTCATTAAGTTAACAAGAGAACAACAATTAGATGTTATAAATAGAACATTCCATAAATCAATGTAATTAATTGATTTTATACTATAAATAATTAAGGAGCTGTTGCCACAGCTCCTTTTTTAATTACTTACATATTCAAAACTTGTTTTATTGCTATCTAAATTAAAAATTAAATTTGCATTTTTATAAAATTTAAAACTTGCATTACATGATATATTTTCCTTTATGGTTCTTATCATTTCTCCACCATTTGGTGCTAAAAGACTTTGTGGAGACTTATCTTTTATTAATATTTCTAATCTATATGAACCTCTTTTTATTATTATTCCTTTTTCATTATATGAAATTATTTTAACTCCATTGTACGTAGCTAGCCTATATTCTCTTCCTTCATAATATACTAAAGCTATGCATCCCTTAAATTCAAATCCTAAAAACGGTATATCTGCTATAGAAACCATAACACTTATATCTTTCTTCTTGAAATTATTGCATTGTATCCATAAATAAGTCTTTGGAAAAGACTTCCCCCAATCCTTCTCTATATATCCAGTAGCTTCTGTAAACATAACTTCTTCATTATTAATCGATAAACTTCCTTCTATATTATGATTTGCACTTAAAACACCATGAAAGCACTCCATAAACGGGAAGTGAGCAAATGGTCCCATTATATCTCCCTTTATAGGAGTAATATTATTATAAGAAAGTTCCCCTATTATACTTATATCTTTATTTTTTATATTCACTTTAATTCCTTTAATAGAAAATATATTATCTCTTATCTTTATGGTAAGTTTATCTTCACTTATGTAAAAATCCTCAAAATCATAATTTATATTATAAGACTTATCTTCTGTAATAATTTGAATAAAGGCATACTTCTCTCCATTTTTATTTATATTTATCCCTGGAATAAAAGCTATACTATAATATTTAGTTTGATGTTTAAAGTACCATCCTTCAAAATAGCTTTTTTTATTTTTATAGATTTCTTTACTCTTCATATTTTAAATCTTTAATAGCTGGCGATTCTAAGAAATTACCATTATAATCAAATCTTGATCCATGACAAGGACAATCCCAAGATAAGTCATCAGCATTCCATTTCAGTTCACACCCTAAATGTGGACATTTATTAGATACTGTATAAATCCTTCCCTCACTATTTTTATAAACTCCAACTTTTCTCCCTTCATAAATTACCACACCAGATTCTCCATTCTTTATATTTTCTATAATTTCCATTGGAATTCTTATTTTTTCTGCTATAAAGTTATATGTAGTTTCAAATCCATCCTTAACTAAATTCTTTATAGAAGCAGTCATATCAAATCTACTTGGTGAGAATATTTCATTAAAATCATATGTTTCCCCACTAATCAATCCACTGATTATTATCGCTGAAACCATAGATGATGTCATTCCCCATTTATTAAATCCTGTCGCTACATAAACATTAGGCATTTCTTTAGAATAAACCCCTATAAAGGGAATTCCATCTGAAGTAATACAATCTTGAGCAGACCAATGGTACTCTTCTATTGAATCTGGATAAAGCTTTTTAGCTAAATCTCTTAACTTATTATATGATCCTCCATCTTCATTACTTCCAGTCCTCCCAGCAGCTCCACCTAAGATTAAATAATCTTTATACCTTCTAAATGAATATCCTCCATCTTTTTCATCAATATACATTCCATTTAAGAACTGAGCATTTTTTAATGCCATAACGTATTCTCTTTCCTGATGCATTCTTAAGAAATAATAACCTGGTGTATTTATGATAGGAAAGTGTGTAGCTACTACTATACTTTTAGCTTTAATCTCCCCTCTATCTGTAACTACAACATCATCTTTTATTTCTATTGCTGTTGTATTTTCATATATAGTTAGATCCTTTGCGATATAATTTAGAAATTTTATAGGATTAAAATTTGCTTGATTCTTAAACTTAACAGCTTTAGCAATTTCAAATGGAAGCTCTATGCTATCTACTAATTCGGCATCTATTCCTATACTTATAGCTGCCTCATACTCTTTTTCTATTTTTTGAGGTGAGTCTAATGTATAAATATAAGCATCTGCTACTTCAAAATCACAGTCAATATTATTCTTACTAATTATTTGTTGATAGTTCTCCAATGCTAACTGATTTGCAAGGAAATATCTCTTTGCATTTTCTTTTCCAAATTCTTTTATTAATTTATCATATATAATATTATGTTGTATTGTAATCTTAGCTGTAGTATTAATCGTATTTCCTTTCAATACCTTATTACGTTCTAGTATTACAGCATTTATATTTTTTTCTTTAAGCATATAAGCTGTCAATATTCCTGCTATACCTCCACCTATAATAACTACATCAGCTTCTTGAATATCTAATTTATGTTCTTTTTTGCTTATTTTATAATTTTCAGCCCAAATTGATTTCATATAATCACTCCTATAATTAACTAACTGTTACTCTTATCTATTATTCCCTAATTTTTCTTTTATTATTGAGTGATAATGAATAATTTTTTAATTAATATTTAAGTATATTTATTATTCCTATAAGCTCTCTATATATATTAAAAGGCTCCGATTTAACTCGAAGCCTTTAAATGTAATATATCAATTAAATCATTATTAATAGAGTGTTTTTTACAATCAATATAGCAATTGTTAACTTCCTACCATTCTACCTCCATTAATATGAATAACTTGTCCAGTTACGTAGCTAGAATCATCTGATGCTAAATATACATATGCCGCTGCTAATTCATAAGGTTGCCCAGCTCTTTTCATAGGTGTATCTGTTCCAAATACGGCTACTCGATCTGCTGAAAGACTAGATACTGTTAATGGAGTCCATATTGGTCCAGGAGCTATCCCATTAACTCTTATTCTCTTATCTAGTAGTGATTGAGATAGTGAGCGAGTAAATGTTGTAACTGCTCCTTTAGTAGCTGAATAATCTATAAGCTCTTTATGTCCCTGATATGATGTTACAGATGTAGTATTTATAATGGAACTTCCTGGTTCTAAATAAGGCAAAGCAGCTTTGGTAAGATAAAACATAGAAAAAATATTAATTTTAAAGGTTAACTCTAATTGTTCAGAAGTTATATCTTCTATACTTTTTTGTGAAAATTGAACAGCTGCATTATTTACTAAAATATCTATTTTACCAAATCTATTAATGGTTTGCCTAACAATTTCCTTGCTAAAATTCTCATCAGATATATCTCCTTCTAAATTTAAGCATTCACTACCATACTTCTCTATATAACTCTTTGTCTCCTCAGCATCTACCTTTTCATATAAATATACTATTACTATTTTTGCTCCTTCTTTTGCAAAAGCAACTGCTGCCGCTCTTCCAATACCACTATCTCCACCTGTTATAATAGCAACCTTACCTTCTAATTTTCCACTACCTACATAATTAGGATTATCAAATATAGGTCTTGGGTTCATTATTGCTTCTATTCCAGGTTGAACATCTTGATGTTGTGGTGGAAAATTATTAACTTCACCGTCATCCATCAAATTCCTTCTGTAAACTGAATTCATATACTCCTCCATAGTAATTTATTACAATATTTATACTATGAATCCGCTTAAATAATGTTCCATATATAAAATTACCTAAGTACATACTACGCCTTAATTAACTTTTATATAATTTTGCAAAGTTTTTCCAAGCCAAATTACTTCATCATTCTTATTTTTTAACCTTATAAGTACTTTATAAAAAATTAAAAAAGGAGCTGCCTAGGCATCTCCTTAATTTTATATTTTTGATTATTCATTCTACATTATGCGATAGCACATAAAGTTAAATTGTATTTAATGTACGACTCAAAAATTCGCGTGTTCTTTCTTTTATTGGGTTGTTAAATATTTGCTCTGGTGCTCCTTCTTCTTCAATAATACCATTATTCATAAATACTACACGATCAGCTACCTCTTTAGCAAAGCCCATTTCATGAGTTACAACTAACATTGTAAGTCCACTTTCTGCTAGTTCCTTCATTACTTTTAATACTTCTCCAACCATTTCAGGATCAAGAGCTGAAGTCGGTTCATCAAACAAAATAACATCTGGTTCCATAGATAGTGCCCTTGCTATAGCTACTCTTTGTTTTTGTCCACCTGATAATTGTTTTGGCTTTGCATTTATGTAATTACCCATACCTACTACATCTAAATATTTCATAGCTACTTGTTCAGCTTCTTCTTTAGATCTTCCTAAGACTTTAACTTGTCCAACAACACAGTTACCTAGAACATTATGGTTATTAAATAAATTGAATTGTTGAAATACCATTCCTAATTTAGTTCTATATTTATATATATCATGCTTATCATCTAAAATATTTTCATCCTTATATATTATTTCTCCACCTGACGGTTTTTCTAATAAATTTATACATCTTAATAAAGTAGATTTTCCTGAGCCTGAAGAACCTATTATACAAACAACTTCGCCTTTTTTAACTGAAAAATCAATATCCTTTAAAACTTCATGGCCTCCAAAGGATTTACTTAAATGCTTAACTTCTATTATTTTTTCCATATTAATTCCTCCTTAAGCCACTACATAGATTTTTTAGCCATATCTTCTGGCCTAGCAACTTGCATTTGATTTCCTGCGATTATATAATTCTCTGGTCCATCTATCTTCTTCTCTAAATATCTTAGTATTCTCGTAACTGTAAATGTCATTATAAAGTAAAGAATACATGCTACGAAGAAAGATTCAAAATATCTAAAGTTATTTCCTGCTATAGATTTAGTTTGGAAGAATAGTTCTGATACTGATATAACATTCAATACTGAAGTATCCTTTATATTAATTACAAATTCATTACCTGTTGCTGGTAATATATTTCTAATTACTTGTGGTAAAACTACATTAATCATAGTTTGAAAGTGATTCATTCCAACAGCATGAGCTGCTTCAAATTGCCCCTTATCTATAGAAACTATACCACCTCTTACTATTTCAGACATATATGCTCCTGTATTGATTGAAACTATAATTAAACCTGCAGTAATTTTATTTATATCTAGACCAAAAGCTGCCGCTGATCCATAATAAATTACCATTGCTTGTACAATCATTGGAGTTCCTCTGAAAAATTCTATGTAAACAGATAAAATTCCATTAACTATTTTCAAAAATACTTTTTTAGGCCCTTTTTCTGGAATAGGTATAGTTTTTACTACCCCAACTATAAGTCCAATCATAGTTCCTATTAAAGTACCAATTATTGAAATAAATAATGTCATTCCAGCTCCACGTAAAAACATGGGCCAGTTATTTGTAACTATTTTAACTAACCATTCTATAGTCATAATCTAATCTCCTTATATATAAAATAGGGGCAATTGATTAAAATAAATCAGTTTTACCCCCTTTAATTTTATTGGACTGCTGGTTGATTTTCTATCGCCTTGTCCATTATTTCTAATCTTTCTGCATCTGAAACTCCATTTAAGATTTCGTTTATTTTATCTTTTAATTCACTATCCTTCTTAAGCCCAACTGCAATAGCTGTATCTTCTTCTGAAGTAGTAAATCCTTCTTTAAACTCTACCATCTTAAAGTTTTCATTTGCCGCTTGTGCACTTATTGCTTCTGGTTTTTCTGTTACATATCCATCTATTACTCCAGTCTCAAGTGCAACTCTCATTGCTGGGAAGTTGTCCATAGCTTCTACTTTATTAACACCTGGAATTTGATCTATTACACTATAATGGAATGTGTTTAATTGAGCTGTTATTTTAGCTCCTGAAAAGTCTTTTAATGTAGCTGCCTCTTCATAAATGCTACCTTTTTTAACTAGCATAACTAAATCTGATTTATAGTAAATATCTGAAAAATCTATAGTCTCTTTACGTTCTGCTGTCGGAGACATACCTGCAATTATTGCATCTATCTTCCCAGATGTTAAGGCTGGTACAAGTCCATCCCATTCAGTTTTAACAATTACTAATTCCTTTCCTAGTCCATCAGCTATTTTTTTAGCTATTTCTACGTCATATCCGCCTGCATATTCAGAACTTCCATCTATTTTAACTCCTCCATTAGAATCATCTAATTGAGTCCAGTTGAAAGGTGCATATCCAGCCTCCATTCCAACTCTAAATACATTTTCTTCAGAACTATTTGTTGTGCTTGAGGCACACCCTGTTAATGCTAATGTAGCTGTTACTACAGCTGAAATTAATAATGATAATTTTTTCTTCATAGTATATCCTCTCCTTTTTTATAATAAAAAAACCAACCTATTCGGTTGGTGCTATCTTAAATATTCTGGATAAGATATTCTAAAAATATTTGAGCTATTAGCCTCATAATAAATTCATATATACTTTACCCTCATCTTCCCATTTGAGATAGCACAACTTGATAAACCGGGCAGTTTATCAAGACAGTCCTGCAACTATTAATTACAGACCCAGCAAGTAATATTGAGATATATTACAAACTTCGGCAAAATTTCCTTCTCAATAGCTTCATAGCATTCTCAAGCTCCACTAAAGACTGTTAAATTTTGCGCCTCTACCCCACTGCTAAGTGAGGTATTTATTTAATTTTATATACATTTTACATCTATTTCCTACTACTGTCAATAACTAAATATTTCAATTCTTTTCAAAATATTAAAAATTGAGAATTATTAATATAAATGACAACTTACAAAATGATTCTTCTCTATTTCTTTCATTTCAGGCTCAACAGTCTTGCACTTCTCTGTGGCATAAGGACATCTAGTATGGAATCTACATCCTGTTGGAATATCTATTGGACTTGGAACATCACCTTTTATTAAACTAATATCTGATTCCCTTGATTTCTTTGGATCAGGAACTGGTATCGCTGACAGAAGTCCTTTTGTATATGGATGTAATGGATTTTTATATAATTCATTACTATCTGATATTTCTACTATCTTACCAAGATACATTACTCCAATTCTATCTGAAATATGCTTTACCATTGATAAATCATGTGCAACAAAAAGATATGTGAGTTTTAATTCTTTTTGCAGGTCTTCTAACATATTTATAACTTGCGCTTGAATAGATACATCTAATGCTGAAATTGGTTCATCACAAAGAATAAAGTCCGGCTCAGTTGATATAGCTCTCGCGATACCTATTCTCTGTCTTTGACCTCCACTAAATTCATAAGGATACTTATCCATATCTGCTTTTGATAATCCAACCATTTCTAATAACTTTTCTATCTTTTCATTTCTCTCATCCTTATTTAAGTTAGTATGTAAAGTTAAAGGCTCATTCACTAACTCTCTTACAGTCATATTAGGATTTAAAGATGAATATGGGTCTTGAAATATAGTTTGAATTTTACTATAAAAGTTTTTCATTTCTTTTTTAGGCAATTTTGCTATATCAGTTCCCTCAAAAAGTATATCTCCTTCTGTTACATCATAGAGTCTTGTTATAGTTCTTCCAAGAGTCGACTTCCCACATCCTGATTCACCAACAAGCCCAAAAGTTTCTCCTTTTCTAATATTAAATGAAACCCCATCAACAGCTTTGACATATTTTTTTCCCTTACTTAAAAATTCACTTTTGACTGAAAAATATTTTTTCAAATTCTTTACTTCTATTAATATTTCATTAGACATCCTAACACACCTCCTTCAAAATTTACTTTTCTAAAAAGCACATTGATCTATGCGTTTCACTAAACTCTTTATATTGAGGCACCTCTTCAAAACACCTTTTAAATGCAAATTCACATCTTTCCGCAAACGGACATCCCTTTGGCGGATTTAGTAGCGATGGTGCAGAACCCTTTATAGGTTTAAGTCTTGATTTATCATCATCTTCTATATTAGGAATAGAATTAAGCAGTGCCTTAGTATATGGGTGCTTAGCTTCATAAAAAATTTCATCTATGAAACCTTCTTCCATCACTAATCCACCATACATTACAACTAATCTATTACAAAGGCTTGCCACTACTCCCAGGTCATGAGTTATTAATATAACTGACATATCATTCGTTTCTTTTAGATTTTTCAATAACTGTAAAATCTGAGCTTGTATCGTTACATCAAGAGCCGTAGTAGGTTCATCTGCAATTAATAGCTTCGGATTACATGCTAGTGCCATTGCTATTAAAACTCTTTGCCTCATTCCTCCACTAAATTCATGAGGATATTGATCTATTCTCTTTTCAGGCATCGGTATCCCTACCTCTTTTAAGATATCTAAGGCTACTTTTCTTGCCTCTTTTTTATTTATTCCCTTGTGTCTTACTAATACTTCTATTAAGTGATCCCCTATTTTTTTTAGAGGATTCAAAGCTGTCATAGGATCTTGAAAAATCATAGCTATTTCTTTTCCCTTAATACTCTGCAATTCCTTCTTGGTCATCTTCACTAAATCAAAATTATTAAAATATACTTTTCCTTCATCTATTTTTGCATTTTCAGGTAATATATTCATTACAGATTTCATAAGAACACTTTTTCCACTTCCTGATTCTCCTACTATACCTAAAATATCTCCTTTATTAACATGAAAGCTTACGCCTCTTACAGCTTCAATTTTTTGTTCCTTAATATAAAAGTTAGTCTTAAGATTATCTATTCTAAGAAGGTTATTATCATTTTTCATTAACTCTCACCTCCTGAAGTTTTAGGTTCTACAATTCCCCTTAATACATTTCCTAATTTATTGAAAGAATATATTGTCAATACAATTAATATCCCTGGTATTAATGCCATATATAATGCACTTTGTAGATTACTTTGTGCATTTTGGAGTAAATTTCCCCAAGATGACATAGGTGGTTGAATTCCAAGCCCTAAAAAGCTTAAAGATGACTCAGTCATTATAGCACCAGCAATACTGGATGTGGCAGAAATAATTATGGTTGGAAAAACACTAGGAATTATATGTCTCAAAATTATTTTACCTGAAGATTCACCAATAGATTTTGCATAAAGCACATATTCTCTTTCTTTTATTGATAGAGTTTCTGCACGTACTAGTCTTGAGGTTTCCATCCAAGAAAATAAACCTATAACTATAATAATTGCTTGTAATCCTGGTTTTAAAAATATACTTATTACTGTTACTAATATCATCCATGGTATAGATGATATTATATCAACTAATCTCATTAAAATATTATCTATTTTTCCACCATAATATCCACTTATAGTTCCAGCAGCTACTCCAATACTAGTAGAAATTAACATAGCTAGAATCCCCACTGTCAATGAAACTCGTCCACCATATAAAGTTCTTACAAAATAATCCCTTCCTAATTCATCTGTTCCAAAAATATGTGTAGAACTTGGTGGCTGAAGAATATTAGATGTGTTTGTTAAGTCAGGATCTACTGGGATTAAAAATGCAAATATAGAAATAAGTATTATAAATAGTAGAAATATTGTAGAAAATAAAGCACTTTTATTATATTTAAACTCACTCTTAATTTTATTTAATCTTCTATTCTCCATTTCACTACCTCATTCCCTTTATTCTAGGATCTATCAAACAGTAAAGTATGTCTGACATTAGATTACCTAGTATTACCAAAGTAGACGATAGTAATAAAATAGCCATAATTATCGGATAATCTAGAGATCTTATAGCATTCACAAAATATGGGCCTACTCCTGGCCATCCAAATACAGTTTCTGTTATCATAGCTCCAGTTATAAGCATAGGTAAGGCCATCCCTAACTTTGTAATTATAGGTAACAGTACATTTTTATACACATGTTTAAATAATATTTCTGATTTACTTGCCCCAAAAGCTTCTTGAACCATTACATAATCTTCAGAAATTTGACCTATAGTTGAAGATCTTACATACCTTATTAAATCAGGTAAAAAGGCTATCACTAAAACTGTACATGGCATTATAAAATGTAAAATAAAGTCAGCAAAAGATCCTTCTCTTCCAATTGTATTCATCCCCAATATAGGTAATAAAGATAATTTATAACCAAAAATAAATATAATAATCATTGCAAACCAAAAACTAGGAATAGCTATTCCTATAGAACAAAATCCATCTATAATTTTATCTACCAATTTATTTTTATTAGAACCTGATAATAAACCTAAAAATATTGAAATTATAAAAGCTATTAAATAAGAAGGTAATACTAATACAGCTGTTGCCGGAATTCTTGCTATTAAATCACTTGATATGCTTTGATGAGTAATTATTGAATATCCAAATTCTCCTCCTATAATACCTTTAAGCCACAATAAATACTGAACGTACACTGGTTTGTCAAAACCATATTTAGCCTTAATAAGTTCAACTGTCTCTACAGACATTTTAGGTGTAATCATTGTATCAATGGCATTATATGGTGCTAATTGAATTAATGTAAAACAAATTACTGAAATTAATAATATTAAAGGAATAGCTTGAAGTACTCTCTTCAAAATATATTTAGCCATTTTCTCACTCCCACCTAAAAAATTTTATGGTGCTGCAATAAGCAGCACCCTGTTAGTATTTAAATATTATTCAAATTTCAATTTTGACATATCTTCAAAAGTATAAACTGGAACTAATTTAGCCTCGTCTACTCCTGTTATATTAGAACTCATAACTACAATTCTCTTATTTGATAGCATTGGATAGAAATAAGCATTATCTTGTATTTTTTGTTGAATCTTAGTATAAATTTCAACTCTCTTTGCTTCGTCAGTTTCAACTCTACCAGCATTAAATAAATCATCTATTTCTTTATCCTTATAGTGGCTATAATTATATTGGCTTTCAGATGTGAATAATGAATTAAATGTATCTGGATCTATTCCCATTATATATCCACCTATGAACATATCATAATTTGAATCTTCTTTTAGCATCTCTTGACTTAAAGCTGTTCCTTCTTGTCCTGCTAACTCTACATTAATACCTATAGCCTTAAGATTTTGTTGAATAATAGTTGCTTCCTTTTGTGATGGAACATCATTAGCTGTATATCCAAGCTTAACAGTTAAATTAGTAACCCCTGATTCTTCCAATAATTTTTTAGCTTTTTCTTGATCAAAACTATATTGTTCAACATCCTCTGTATAGAATGGATTTACATTAGGTAAGAATGAATACACTTCATCAGCATATTCCTTTGAACCAAAAGCAGCATTTATTAAATCTGTTCTATTCATTGCATAAAAGATTGCCTGCCTAACTTTTTTATCTTGTAACTTATCTGAATTTGAATTAATAACTACATAAGCAACTCTACCTTCACCATAACTATATGGAGTTAAATCTTCACCCTTAGTTAAATCGGCCAAATCAGTGGATTGAACAGATAGTGCATTTATTTCACCTTTTTGTAAGGCAAGCTTAGCAGTATTAGCATCTGGTATAATTCTAAAAATTACATTTTTTATATTTGCTTCTCCAAGATAATAATATTCATTTTTTTCAAATTTAACATATTGTCCTGCTTTATATTCTACTAATTTATATGGACCAGTTCCTACTGGAGTTGCATTCTTTTCACTATTTTCAAAATTAGTTTCTCCTTCGTAAATATGCTTTGGCATAATAAATATATTTGCTAATAATTCCATAGCAGGAGCACTAACTTCTGGAAGTATAAAATTAACTGTATGATCATCTACTTTTTCAACCTTTAAAGGCTTCCCATTAAATATTAATTGGCTATAAGCCCACCCTGCATTTTCTTCTTTTAGCATTTGCTCATAAGTGAAGACAACATCATCAGCAGTGAAAGGTTCACCGTCACTCCATTTAACATCTTTTTTAAGTTTAGCTGTGTAAGTTAAATTATCTTCTGACGGAGTCATACTTTCTGCAAGAAAATAATTAATTCCATCTGCATTATACATATATAGTGGTGAATATATAGCTTTTATGGTCATTAATCCATAACGATCACTTGTTGTTATTACATTAACTGAATTCCCTGGATCTCCAGCTATACCATATATAAATGTATCAGATTGTGTAGAAACTTCACCATCACTATTATTATTTTCTGTTTTATTCCCACAAGCTGTTAATAACATTGCTGTTGCTAATGTTGCTGTTAAAATTTTTGATAATTTTTTAAATCTCATATTTACCCTCCAAAATTATTATTTTATGTTGTATTTTCAAACTCCGGATTTTGAAAATAAGAAAGTGTGTTATATAAGGTTTCTTATTCAGTCGCTTTGCTCCGAGGCATCGCAACCCTATATAGCATACTTAAAATTTAATTAAGTAATTTTAAATTTTTTATTCACAGAGTAATATCTTTATAAATTACTTGTATAATAAAAAAAATAGCCTTCATATTCAGAGACCAAGTTTAAATCCACGTGGTTCCACTCTGATTTTTATGAAAAAGCATAGAATCTTTTAAATAGATAAATTTATCTATAGCTATAATGAGCGTTTCCGCTAAAGTCTACAATTATTTTAACTTAGTGCTCAAAGATGCACTTCAATCAAGTTCCACTTAAAATCTCACAGACAAGGAAATTATTCTCTGAAAGCTTCCCTTAATTTACTCTTTCCATTAAAACATATTATTCCTATCGGATTACTTGAGTTTCTTTATATTCATATTATATGAACATTAGCAATAATTGTCAACTAAATTTAATATAAAATAATACTACCTATTTTTATGCAGCTACATTAATTTTTATTCACAAACAGTTTACTTTTATACTTAATTAATAAATTTATTTTTTATAGTTTAAAATTTGTTTTTTTAATAATAATAAGTAGTGATAATTTATTAATGGAGGTTTTGCAATGGCAAACTATACTGGAGTTGTAAAATGGTATAACATGAAGAGGGGTTATGGATTCATATCTTGTAATGAAGGAAATGATGTTTTTGTTCATCATTCTCAAATCAAAGAGAAAGGTCCAGAAAAAGATCTTCATGAAGGTGAAAATATAACTTTCGATATTCAAGAAAACGAAAAAGGCCCAATGGCTGTAAACGTGCAAAAGCTTTAATAATAGCCTTTTGTTAACTGAATAGTGTAAAGATAAGGGACATTTTGATAGGTCCCTTTTATTCACCTCTTATTTCACTAAACCATTTCAATACATTTTGTATTTCTCTATCCCAGCAAGCCCAATTATGTTCACCTTCTGAATAATTAAATTTATAATCTACTCCTAAAGATTTCATTTTAGATTCCATCTCTAAGTTATTTTTATATAAAAAATCTTCAGTTCCGCACCAAGAATATATCTTCGGTATATCGTCGATTTTATTACTCTCAGCTAATATATCTAACAGATAAATTAAATCATTCTTCGAATTCTTGATACTTTCTAATGGTCCGAATACGCCTTCCCAAAAAGCTTTTCTTTTATTTCTAAAACCTTCTGTCATTGATTCACTTGCTATATTTAATGGTCCAGATAATGAAGCTGCTGCTCTGAACTTCTGTGGATTAGTTAAAGCTAACTTAAGAGCTCCATGGCCCCCCATCGAAACTCCAGCTACAAAAGTATCTTCTCTTTTGTCTGAAAAATTTTTAAAATATTCCTTCAAAAAAACTGGCAGTTCTTCTGATATGTATGTCCAATAATTAGCTCCATAAGTAGTGTCTGTGTAACAACCTAAGTGAGTTGTTGGTATAACAACAGTAAATCCATATTGTGATGCATATCTTTCTATAGAAGTTCTACGCATCCAAACGCTCTCATCATTTCCCATTCCATGTAATAAATACAACACTGGTTGTCCCTCTTTATTAACATTATCCTTAGAATCTATCTCATTAGCCTTCTTCTGTGGAAAAAGGACATTTAATTTGGTATTAATTCCTAGTACATTTGAAAAATAATTCACTTCAAATAAAACCATTTTGTCCTCCTTAAAAATAATTACTATTATGTTATTATATACCTAAATTTAAAAATTAGATATATTTAATATTAAATAATAGTTATTTTCTATAGATATTAATTTTTATCAATATCAATTTAAATATAATAAAAGGCTGATGCATTTACTTAATTCTATGCATCAGCCTTTTATTTATTGAAGCAATTATATTCTCCATACTAATCTTCTTTACTATTTATCCACTTTTGAAATTCTTCATCAGTAGCTAAAACATAATGGGTTCCGTCTACAAACTTTTTTTCTCCTAGTGAGTAATTTATTCCACTAGTAGCGTAATCATAGCTTATCGCTCTTCTATCCTTCTCAACATTAGGATTTGGATGTGGTATTGCTGAAATCAATGATTTTGTATATGGATGTACTGGATTAGAAAATATTTCTTCTGTAGTGCCTGTTTCAAGCAAATATCCTAAATGTAGTACCCCTATTCTATTGGAAATATATTTAACCATTGATAAATCATGAGCAATAAATAAAAGTGCAGTGTTGGTTTCATTTTGAATTTCTTTCATTAAATTTACTACTTGTGCTTGAATAGATACATCTAAAGCACTAATTGCCTCATCTGCAATTATTAGTCTCGGATTCATTATAAGTGCTCTAGCTATCCCTATACGCTGTCTTTGCCCTCCGGAAAATTGATGTGGATATCTATTGGCATGCTCCTTTGATAATCCAACCTTTTCTAATATTCTATATACTTTTTCATTTCTCTCTTCTTTACTATTATATAGTTTATGAATGTCTAATCCTTGAGCTATTATATCTAATACTTTCTTACGAGGATTCAAACAAGCCATAGGATCTTGAAATATCATTTGCATATTTATTCTTAAATATTTATTATCTTTATCAGATAATTTTCCTGATATATCAATTCCATCAAAATTAATTTCTCCAGAAGTTGGATCATATAGCCTAATTATTGATCTTCCAATTGTAGATTTTCCACTTCCTGATTCCCCTACAAGACCATATGTCTCACCTGGATATATCTCAAAAGACACTCCATTCACAGCTTTTACAGTAAATTTCTTACTTACTTTAAAATATTGCTTTAAATTCTTAACTTCTAATAAAGGCTGTCTATTTTCCACTTATAACTACCTCCTTTAGCATCCTATCTATTCTCTCTCTAAGCTCTTTTGGCATTTCAACCTTTGGTGCATTTTCATGCAATAACCATGTTGATGCATAATGAGTATCAGTTATTTTAAACATCGGAGGCTCAACTCTCTTATCTATATTTAAAGCATAAATATTTCTTTCTGCAAAAGCATCTCCTTCTACTGTACTTAATAAGTTTACAGGTGTTCCTGGTATTGTATATAGCTTATCATCTGTAGTCTCTATATCTGGCATAGCAGACAATAGTCCCCAAGTATATGGATGTCTCGGATCATAGAAAATTTCATCTACATTGCCCTTTTCTACAATTTTTCCTGCATACATGACTGCAACATAATCTGCAACCTTTGCTACAACTCCAAGATCATGAGTAATATATATAACAGAAATATTTAATTTCTTTTGTATATCTTTAATTAACTCTAGTATCTTTGCTTGTATTGTCACATCTAAAGCAGTTGTAGGTTCATCACAGATTAATAAATCAGGATTACATGCAAGTGCTATTGCTATTACTACCCTTTGCCTCATACCACCTGATAGCTGATGTGGATAATTTTTCATTCTTTTTTCTGCATCAGTAATTCCAACAAGATTTAATAACTCCAAAGCTTTTTCATAAGCCACTTTTTTTGGAGTCTTATAATGCCAAATCATGCCCTCCATAATTTGAGCTCCTATTGTCATTGTAGGGTTTAATGAAGTCATTGGATCTTGGAATATCATTGCGATACGTTTTCCATTAATCCTTGCTCTCATTTCCTTTTTAGATAATTTTAATATATCAACTTCAACTTTTTCGTCTTCCCTGTAGTAGTTGAACTTAATACTTCCAGAATTAATTACCCCATTACTACTTAATATACCCATAGCAGCCTTCATAGTAACTGATTTCCCACTACCACTTTCACCAACTATAGCCAAAGTTTCTCCTCTATATAAATCAAGCTTTACACCACGAATAGCATTAACAAGACCTGATGATGTCTTGAATGATATAGATAAATCTCTAATTTCTAATATTTTTTTATTTTCCATCTATACCACCTCCTATATTTCCTTCATCTTAGGATCAAAAGCATCACGTATTCCATCTGCTACAATATTAAAACTTAACATTAATATTGCAAGTACCACAAGAGGTGCTACTATCATATATGGATGAGTTGTAAAAGATTTAAATGCCTCACTAATTAATGAACCTAAAGATGCCATTGGAGCTGGTACCCCTAATCCTATAAAAGCTAAGAATGCTTCTGTAAATATAGCATTAGGAATTGAGAACATTGTATTAGTAATTATAGGTCCAATAATATTAGGCAAAATTTCTTTAAAAATAATAAAGAAACTCTTAGCTCCTAATGTCTTAGATGCTAATACAAACTCTTGCTCTTTAAGTTTAAGCACCTGTGCCCTAGCAATACGATTCATTCCAATCCATCCAGTAATCATAAGAGAAAAGGTAATAGTCAAAAGACCAGGCTTTAGAACTACGATTAACAATGTAACTATTACTAAATTTGGTATTCCATTTAATATTTCTGCAAAACGCTGCATTATATTGTCAACTTTACCTCCAAAATATCCTGAAATTAAACCATAGCTAAGACCAAATATTATATCTATAACAACTGCGACTAATGCTATATAAAGTGAAATTCTAGTTCCCATCCAAGTCCTAGTAAAGATATCTCTTCCTAAAACATCTGTTCCAAACCAATAATATACATCTTCAAGCCCAGTTTTCCCTCCGTCCTTAGATATATATTTGTTAACTTCAATACTTCCTGTAGATGCTTTTAAAGTTTCTCCACCATCAAGTATTCCGAACTTCTCTAAAACCGGAACTCTAGGTGCAAGATTTTGATGACTTATAATTTGAGAATCATAAGTATTCTCATTCATCCCAACACCAAATATAGCCATTAATGCTATTATAACTATGAATATTAATCCAATTATTGTCCCCTTACTCTTTAGTAATCTTCCTAATACATCCCCCCAATAAGATTGACTAGCATAAACTGTATCATCATGGGGTATCTCGTCTTTCCAAATAAATTCAAAATCATTCTCTAAAAAATCCGTACTTTTAGAATTATAATTATTACCCATGGTTATCCTCCTTTGCTAATCTTATTCTTGGATCAACTACTCCATATAGAATATCAACTATAAGCATTATGCCTATATACATAGCACTATAAATAAAGGCTAGTGCAACTATTACATTGTAATCATTAGACTGAATTGCTGTAACTAATAGACTTCCAATACCCGGAATGGAGAATATCTTTTCAATTACTAAGCTTCCAGTCATAAGTCCAACTACAAGTGGCGCTAAAACTGTAATAATAGGAATTAAGGCATTTCTTATAGCATGCCTAAATAATAGCCTAATTCCACTTATCCCCTTACTTTCTGCTAGTTGCATATAATCTGAGCTTAATACTTCTAGCATTTCAGTCCTAGTAAACCTAGATATAGTTGCTATTGTAAACATACATAATGCTATAGTAGGTAGTATTGAAGATTTTATTGCACTTTCTGCCGAATATAATAAAGGAAAAAAACTAACTTTATACCCTAAGTAATATGATAAAACTAATGCAAATACATATGAAGGTAAGCTAACTCCTAACACGGATATAACAGTTGTTATTGTATCCCAAATTGTATTGTGTTTAATTGCTGAAATTATTCCTAAAATTAGTCCTACTATAGAACCTAATAATACAGCTTGCCCACCAATTCTTAATGATATAGGTAGTCTAGTATGAAGAAGTGTTGATATTGGAGTGTTTTTAGAAATTGTATAGGAAACACCAAAGTCTCCTGTAAGCATATTTTTTATATAATTAAAGAATCTTATTATTATCGGTTTATCTAATCCATATTTTTGATTTAATAATACGATTTGGTCTGCTGTTAACTTCTCATCGTTAAACGGAGACCCAGGCATAAATTCTAGCATTAAAAATAGTACTAATAGTATTGCTAATAATGTGGCTATGGAAATTGCTATTCTTTTGAGTAAATATTTTTTCATGTGCAATTCCTCCTTTTAAAAATATTACAGTGGTAAACTAACCACTGTAATATGACTTTATATTCTTTACTCTATAGTTGCATTTTTATAAACTCTGTTGATTCCTACAGAATGGAATTCTATCTTTGAAACATTTTTCTTAATCATTACTGCATTACCTTTTTGATATACAGGTGCAATAACAGCTTCATCCATTACTGTTTTTTCTGCATTTTTTAATGCTTCCCATCTTGCTTCTGGATCTAATGCAAGCTCCCCACTTTTAGCTGATTCAATTACTGCATCATATTCAGTATTTGACCATAATCCATAGTTATTTGGGCTATCAGTAGTCCACATATCTAAATATGTCATTGGATCAGCATAGTCTGGACCCCAACGAGTAAATCCAATCTCATAGTCTCCATTTTGCATTCTTTCAACTCTATTCTTCTTAGGTAATACTTCAAGAGTTATAGTTACACCTGGAAGAGTAGTTTGTATTTCTGATTGAATAAATTGAGCTACATTTTGTGCTGATTCAGTATCTTCTACTAACATCTTATAAGCGAAGGTATCTTTACCTAATTCGCTTTTAGCTTTTTCGTAGAATTCTACTGCCTTAGTCTTATCTGTTGAAAGATAAGTATCAGTACCTTCTCTAAAATCTTTTCCATCAGGCCCAGTAGCAAGTTCTACTGGTACTGCAAAATCAGCTACTATTGATCCATCCTTTAATATATTATTAACAATTGCTTCCTTATCATAAGATAATGCAAGAGCTTTACGTAAATTCTCATTTTCTAAGCCTGCTACCTTTTGATTAGGAGATATATACCATAAATATCCTGCTTTTACATTCGTAAATTCAGGGTCATTCATAAATTGCTCTACTTGTTCTCCTGCTAGAGTTGCAACATCTAAATCACCATTTTGATATGAAAGCATTGTTTGTTGTGCTTCTTTTATCACTTGGAACTTAATTCCTGCTAATTTAACTGCACCTGCATCCCAATATTCTTCATTTTTTACTAAATCTATTGTTGTTGCAGCTGGCTCATATGCAGACATTTTAAATGGCCCATTACCTATTATTGTATCTGGAGATGTACCAAATTTATCTCCTGCACTAGTATAAAACTCCTCATTTACTGGATAGAATGAAGGGAATGATAATAATGATTCCAAGAATGTAACTGGATTTGATAATTCTACTACTAAAGTTTTATCATCTTCTGCCTTAACTCCTAATTCTTCTACCCCAACTTTTCCTGCTGATATATCATCTGCATTTTTTATTCCTGCAATTCCTGCAATAAATGCATATTCACTTGCTGTTTTAGGATCTACAAGACGTCTCCATGCAAAAACAAAGTCATTTGCTGTTACAGGAGTTCCATTAGACCATTTTGCATCTCTTAACTTAAAACTGTAAGTTAATCCATCATCACTTTTTTCTACTGATTCTGCAGCTGCTAATATTGGAGTTCCTGCTTCATCAACTGAATACAATCCCTCTGTAATTGCTGCTATTACTTCAAACGAAGTACCATCAGTTGCAATTTGTGGATCCATAGATGCTACTTCAACATCAAATTGAACCCTTAAAACATTATTAGATCCACCATCTACTTGTCCACTATCTGCGCCATCGCTCGTATTTTTTGCCCCACCACAAGCTACTAGACTAACAGTTAACACCGTTACTATAGCTGAAGTAAATAGTTTTTTAACGATTTTCATTTTTTTGCCCCCTTTTTATATTTAATTAAATCTATTTTTTACCATCGATTTAATTACTTACCAATTATTATATCTTCATTTTTTCGCTTGTCAATATGTTAGTTTAATATATAATTAAATATTTTCATGATAATTTATTAATATGTTTGTCTATTTATTGATAAATTGAGTTTTTTAACTTTAAATAAATCAATTTTATTACACATTTATATTTAAAAATAAACAAAAAAATAACTGATTTCACCCTAAAAAACCAGCT